>NZ_JADDYG010000774.1:90998-95847 GCF_015163535.1 Vibrio sp. OPT46
CGGCATACGAGTCTGACCACCAACTAGGATTACGTCAGTGATGTCGTTTACTGATAGGTCAGCGTCAGCTAGAGCTACTTTTAATGGCTCAAGAGAGCGTTGTACCAGGTCTTCAACTAGAGATTCTAGTTTTGCACGAGTCACTTTAATGTTCATGTGCTTAGGACCAGTTGCATCTGCAGTAACGTAAGGTAGGTTTACGTCTGTTTGAGAAGTAGAAGAAAGCTCGATTTTCGCTTTCTCTGCTGCTTCTTTAACACGCTGCATTGCTAGTGGGTCGTTCTTAAGGTTGATGCCTTGCTCTTTGTTGAACTCATCAACCAAGTAGTTGATTAGACGGTTATCAAAGTCTTCACCACCTAGGTGAGTATCACCGTTAGTTGCTAAAACTTCGAATGTTTTCTCGCCTTCAACTTCATCAATTTCGATGATTGAAATATCGAATGTACCACCACCAAGGTCGTATACCGCGATAGTGCGATCGCCGCCTTTCTTATCTAGACCGTAAGCTAGTGCAGCTGCCGTTGGTTCGTTGATGATACGTTTAACTTCTAGACCTGCGATACGGCCAGCATCTTTTGTCGCTTGACGCTGAGCATCGTTAAAGTAAGCAGGTACTGTGATAACTGCGCCAGTTACTTCCTCACCAAGGAAGTCTTCAGCAGTTTTCTTCATTTTCTTAAGAACTTCAGCAGAAACCTGAGGAGCTGCCATTTTTTGGCCTTTCGCTTCTACCCAAGCATCACCGTTGTCAGCCTTAACGATTTTGTAAGGCATGATTTCGATGTCACGCTGAACTTCTTCGTCTTCAAAACGACGACCGATTAGACGCTTAATTGCAAATAGCGTGTTTTCTGGGTTAGTTACTGCTTGACGTTTCGCTGGTTGACCTACTAGCGTCTCACCGTCAGTGTAAGCAATAACCGATGCAGTAGTACGTTCGCCCTCTGCGTTTTCAATTACACGTGGTTTGTCGCCGTCTAATACAGCAACACATGAGTTAGTAGTACCTAAGTCAATACCAATGATTTTACCCATCTGGCTATCTCCGAATAAATTCTATTTTCGTTTGGTTATAACCCCAATGTGGGGGGAGGAGAATCGGGTTTCAACCCTTGCTCACAAACAAAAATAATCAATGTTTGCTTCTCTATGCCACATAGATAAGGGCGGCAAAATGCTTTTCAAGGGCAGAATTAAAAAAAAGCGTCTTTTTTCGAAATTTATGTGTTTCTTTCTGATTAGTTGGGAACTCGTCACACTGCTGTAGCGCAACAAAACGTCATTTCCCAGATAAATTTATTTATGTCCGACTCTTCCTAAATAAAAAACGAGCTCATAAGAGCTCGCTTCAATATTAGGGTTAAAATAAATTATTCAAGGTATTAGGCGTTCGCTTGAGCAGGCTCAGCATCAACACCTTCTTCTTTACCTATCTCACCTTCTGTTTTTGCAACAATGGTGTTCACTGCCGTGTCGCCGACAACGTTAGATGATGTACAGAACATATCATTTATACGGTCGACCGCTGCAATGATTGCTAAACCTTCAGGTGGTAAACCTAGTTGGTGAAGCAAAACGCCTACCATTACCACGCCGCCCCCAGGAACGCCGCCAGCACCAATAGATAACAGAAGAATAGTTAAGCCAAGTGTGAAGATGTCTGCGGTGTTAATTGGCTGGCCAAAAGCGTTCGCAACAAACATCGTTGCTAGAGCAATATAGATAGACACACCAGACATATTCATCGTTGCGCCCAGTGGTACACCGAAGCCAGCAACCGATTTAGAGACCTGAAGCTTTTCTGTCAGTGTGCGCATCGTTACCGGGATAGTCGCGTTTGAGCTCGCGGTAGATAGAGAGAAAAGAATCTGCTCACGAGTTGCACGTAGGAAAGTCTTTGGAGAAGTTCCTGTCGCAATACTCACTGCCATTGGGTAGAAGAAGAAGATCCAGAACACCAACATCGCAACCACCAAAGCCACGTAACCGGCAACGGACATTAATGTATTGGCGTTTAGCGTTGCACCTAGTTGAATCATTAGTGCGAACACACCATATGGTGCAAGACTCATCACTAATCCAACCAATTTCATCATGATTTCATTTGCCATTTTGAATGTGCGAATAGCTGGGCCACCACGAGAATCCAAAGCTTGAATTGCAAGCCCCGTCAAAATTGCCATAAAGATGATTTGCAGCATGTCGCCGCTAGCAAACGCTTGTACAGGATTGCTAGGAACAATGTTAACAACTAAAGAGAAAATGTCCGGCGTCTCTGTCGTTGTCAGCTGTACAGCCTCAGATACCGTTCCTGCTAGATTAGCGCCCGCTCCTGGCTGGAAGATCAAGCCGACAGTCAAAGCCGCCGTAATCGCAATTATGGTGTTAAGAATGTAAAGGGTAAAAGTTTTTCCACCAAGACGACCAAATGCACTGATGTCTTTCAAGTCAACAATGCCGCATACGATTGAAACGTAAACTAAAGGAACAACAAGCAATTTGATCAGTGAGACGAACATGCCGCCAACACCTTCTGCTGCTCCAAGTAGGTATGTATCAAAAATCGCAATACCGCTAAATAAGTACTGAATTGCTGTCCCCAGCACAAGGCCGGCAAACAAGCCTATAAAAATCTTACTAGAAAGCGATTTATCCATTATAAATCTCCGATATGTTGTGTTTACTATTTACATTTTTGTAGTTATATATGCTTACTTTTAAAGCATTAGTCGCAAATCATACACACCGAAGTTACAAAATAAAGTGATAATTTACATTTTTGTTAACGAAATTGTTTTAGAAAAAATGACTATATTTACATTCCTATGCAGAACAAACATTCACACAGCGAATGATTACAATCACTTATAGCCCTTTCCGTTAATAAACACGCAGCGAGATGAGAGAAAATCTCCTATAGGAAAATAATTAACCAATAGGAAAAAATATGAAGGGGATCAAATTTTCATTTATCGATATACAACGAAGTTCGATGCAGTCATTTATGTTTAAAACAAAAAAGCGCCCATCAAAAATGATGGGCGCTTTTATATTTAAAAAACAGGTAGTTAAAGTTACTTAGCAACCATTACCATTGCCGGACGAATCACACGGCCGTTTAGTTCGTAACCTTTTTGCATAACAAACATAACAGTGTTTGATTCATGATCAGGGCTCTCCTGAATCGACATCGCTTGATGGAACTCTGGATTGAATGCTTCACCTTCAGGGTTGATTGCTTTCAAGCCAAATTTCGCTACAACGTCTACAAACGTTTTATGTGTTAGTTCAACGCCTTCTAGGAACGGCTTCACAGTTTCATTCTCTGTATCTGCCGCTTGAATTGCACGCTCTAGGTTATCAATAACAGGAAGCAGCTCTTCTGCAAACTTGTTCAACGCAAACTTACGTGCTTTATCGATCTCTTGCTCAGTGCGACGACGCATGTTTTCTACTTCAGCTTTAGAACGCAACACCGCATCTTGTTGCTCTTTTACTTTTGCCTCGCTAGACAATAGTGCCGCTTCTAGTTGAGCAATCTTAGCGTCTGTCTCATCACCAAGCTCTTCAAGCTCAGCTTCAACTTCTTGTGCTTCAGCTTCTACTTTTTCAGCCTCTTCGATGATTTGATCAAGCTCTTCTTCTGTAACTTTGTTTTCTTCGTTGCTCATGATATCTCCAGAATTCAACATAATGCCCTTAAAGCCATGCGCGTTTTTGCGGGCTTTAACCACATAAAAATTCGCATATTTAGGTGACTTGCCATTATTATGGGGATGAAGATTCCTGATTCAAGCCTCTTTAATGCGGAAATGCTATGAAAAATCCATGTAACGTGATCGCGATTATCGGAAAACCAAGAGATCAACAAGCAATTCAAACTCATAAAGAGTTGTACCAATGGTTGACCTCTGAGGGCTATAAAGTATTCATTGACGATCGCCTTGCCGCAATACTGGATGATATCCCACAGAGTCAGTTTGCTAGCTTAGTTGAACTAGGAAAAAATGCCGATCTAGCCATTGTGGTTGGTGGCGATGGCAACATGCTAGGTGCAGCAAGAATTTTATCCCGATTTGATGTACCAGTTATAGGCGTGAACCGTGGAAATCTGGGCTTCTTAACTGACTTGAACCCAGACGACTTCCAAGCGTCTCTGCAAGCGGTACTCGACGGTGAGTATATTGAAGAGGAGCGTTTTCTTTTAGAGGCGGAAGTACACCGCCACGGACAAATAAAGAGTCATAACGCTGCGCTAAACGAAGCCGTACTTCACCCAGGGCAAATTGCCCATATGATTGAATTTGAAGTGTACATAGATGAAAGCTTCGCCTTCTCTTTACGGGCCGACGGTTTGATTGTCTCCACTCCGACTGGCTCGACGGCATATTCACTTTCTGGCGGCGGCCCAATTCTTTCTCCTAGCTTGAATGCCATTTCACTCGTGCCAATGTTCCCGCATACATTGTCGAGTCGACCTTTGGTGGTTGATGGAAAACGTCGAATTAAATTGGTGGTATCACCAGAAAACCGTGGAACACAAGAAGTTAGCTGTGATGGACAAGTCTCACTTCCAGTTACCCCTGGCGACGAAATTCACATCTATCAAAGTCCAAATGTACTAAAGCTCATCCATCCAAAAGACTACAGCTACTATCACGTCTTACGGAATAAGCTTGGCTGGTCTAGTAAATTGTTCTAACACTTGTTACTCAGGGTAATAACTTCAATAAAAAAGCCAGCAGCTCAATTGCTACTGGCTTTTGGCTTTCTTAGACAAGAAATAGACACAAAGTAGTGAGGCGACACGATATTTGTCATCATTAAAGAGAAGCTTATAAATTTT
>NZ_JADDYG010000774.1:95857-96847 GCF_015163535.1 Vibrio sp. OPT46
CAATAACTTCAATAAAAAAGCCAGCAGCTTAATTGCTACTGGCTTTTGGCTTTCTTAGACAAGAAATAGACACAAAGTAGTGAGGCGACACGATATTTGTCATCATTAAAGAGAAGCTTATAAATTTTGATCCTGTGGGCAAACTTTACACAAAAGATAGAAAAGCAAATTCAATGATCTATGTCCGGTGATATTCTCACCATGAATAGAGTATTAACTCTATTTCATACAATCAATAAAGGACATATTATGAAGAAAACCATCATTCTGTCTGTTCTCAGTACATTAGCACTTATTGGCTGCCAATCAGAGGAAACGCAAGTCAACAGTGTATCCAACGCAAAAGCGGAAGATATCACTAAGACGAAGCGTGCCCTAGCTCAACAATTGAGTGAGAACTATGCTGCCATTGAACCCATGTTGAGAAGAGATATTACTCCACAACAGACTAACGTGTCTGTATCAGCATTTGTTAAGCAAAACCCTAACTCAGAGTTCAGCCGCCAGCTTGTACAAGCTGACACTCAAATTCGTAGCTGGAAAGGTATTTCTGAATACTCTGATCAGTTGTTAGAAGTTCGCTTGGCAAATGAAGCCATGATAACAGCATGGCAAAGTGGCGAGGTCGAGCCATTATTTGCATTTGAACCAAGTGGTGATGATGAGAATTGGCAATACATCGAAGCATTTGATGTTTATGGCAACATCCATCAACTCGATGTTTACCAGCTCCCTGAGGTACCTGTACTTGTCGTTGATAACAATAGCTCTGCAGAGCTAAAAGCAGGCTTGCAAGCTATGCAAGCTGAGATGAAAAAACTCGGTCAACCAGCTTTAGTTCAACCATATATTGCTGATGAACAACGCCAAAATACACCGCTATTGTCAAATAGCGAAGCGGCTCCAATTCAAACCACGCAGTTGAAAAAGATCCGTCTAGCCGATGACAAAGAACCTTGGATCTCTGGCAAGGCAGAAATCTACGCTATC
>NZ_JADDYG010000775.1:0-243 GCF_015163535.1 Vibrio sp. OPT46
GGTAAAAAGGCAGCCCAATCATGCTGTTGTTCACAACGATTTTTCATCCACAACAACGAAGCAGAAATATCCGTAGAAAATCCGAGATAAAGAATTCGTCCAGAATGAAACGTAAGTCGGTAAATACAAAGATGATGAGCTTGGTTGCTACCGTTTGCTGTTTTGCTCAGCAAGTTACCACACCAACATCCTTCATCATTAATTTGCTGCCACAGCTGATCATAAAACGCTTGGCTATGGTGA
>NZ_JADDYG010000776.1:0-362 GCF_015163535.1 Vibrio sp. OPT46
TACTCAGAGCGACCAGGGAATGTAAAGTTGCTAGAGCTGGAGAATTACTTCAGCGATTTTAATGAGTTACTTGAGGTTAAGTGTATTTGAATAGATCGAGTTGTGTAAATTAGCGAGAATGCAATCTGTCAGTTTCGTCTCCTGAGAGCGATAAAATCTGACAGGTTGTTCTATATTGCTTCTGCCCTATTACGAGTTTAAACATTAAGGTAACGCTTTTTCTGCTTTTCAATCATTTCTTTATACAGTTTAAATCCGCGACGAATGCTCTCATCGGAAAAGCCAATGCCATACCCTAGGTCAGAAAGTTCAGCAGCGAGGTTTTGTTCCAACTCCGTGTAGGTTAGTTTTTTAGGGTTGAT
>NZ_JADDYG010000777.1:0-214 GCF_015163535.1 Vibrio sp. OPT46
TTGTCTTTTACTGGTCCAGAAAGCTTATTGAGAATTTCATTATTCACAGATGTATCTATAGTGAACTCATTAACTATATTACCAAGCTTGGCTTTAACTACTGCTGGTGGAGTTGGTTCAGCCCTGTCAACAGCTTCTATTTCAGTACTTATGTTAGAATGCAAAGATGGTTTACCTGTCCACGAACTTACCTCAACCTGCCTTAATATCTCAA
>NZ_JADDYG010000778.1:0-404 GCF_015163535.1 Vibrio sp. OPT46
GCCAGTGTCTTAAAGTATATTCGCTACTTCTTCCCTCTAACCCTCTCCAACCTTCAAAGCCACCACTACGTACGTATAACGTGAGCGGTATAGGTGCTCTCATAGCTGTGTTTGCTGAGTAAGTCGTTCACCTAGCACATTGACTGAGGAAAAGTCTTCTTTCAGTGGACCTTCGTGTAAGTCACGATAGTTTTAATAATTATCTGGTACTTTTTATTCTAAAGGTGTACGCTTCACATCGAGTGTTTTTTCGACAGTAAATCATGTTATATCTCTTGTTTAAAAGCTTTGTAAGAAGGCTGAACTCCGTGCAAAAAACGCGATGAAGTGTTGCTCGGAGTCTTAAATTAATCTTCATCAGGTGTTTTATGTGTGGGTAGCTTCGCTGAAGTTATACGCAGGCG
>NZ_JADDYG010000778.1:600-996 GCF_015163535.1 Vibrio sp. OPT46
ACAACAACGTGACCTTTCGTATTAACGTGGGAGAGAAAATAGGTATCACCGGAGCGAATGGCGTTGGAAAAAGCACCTTATTAAAATTGCTTATTGGTGAATTATCTGCAGATAAGGGCTGCATTGACTGGTTACCAAACCTTGAGGTGGGGTATTTAGAGCAACATTTTAAGATGGATAATGCGCTGACGGTTTATGAATGCTTAAAGAGTGCTTTTGAGAACTTATACGCTGCCGAGCAGAAGCTTTGGACTTTGTATCAGGCGATGACCGAGTCTCACTCTACATCTCTTTTAAGCCGAGTCTCACTCTACATCTCTTTTAAGCCAAGTCGCTCGGCTACAGGCATATTTAGAAGATGAAGACTTCTATGCAATTAATACCAAAATTGAACGA
>NZ_JADDYG010000779.1:0-501 GCF_015163535.1 Vibrio sp. OPT46
TAATGCAGCGCCTTGCAGCAAGTTTTTCAACATCATGTCGAGACGCCCATTTAAATAATAAGTCGTATCAACTAAGACTTTGAGCTTAACATCCTGCGATAATGTCTTGTTTTTTGCTTCAATATAATTACGAACGGACTGTGCAACAGGGATAATGTTCTGGTCACGAGTTGCTTCAACAGACATGTAGATCGCATTCTGACCTGAGTATTCAAAGTAGCGCTCTTCTTCCGTAAAGCCATCTTTTATTGTGGCAATATCTTGCAACAGAACCTTTGCACCATTTGCGCCAAGCTTTACAGGAATATTTCTAAACTCATCACCACGGTAGTATTGGTTTTCAATCCTTACTGCAATCATCCCTGAGTTTGTTTTTACTTCGCCCGCAGAAAAGTTGGCTGAGTAACGGCTGATCGCGCTGCTGATATCGCTCAACGTCAGGTCGTATTTACGAAGAACAAGTGGGTCAACTTCAATCGCTATTTCTTCTTCTGGCGCACT
>NZ_JADDYG010000780.1:0-270 GCF_015163535.1 Vibrio sp. OPT46
TATATTGATGACCCTCAAACTTTCCACACAGTTACGAAATTTAGTTTCAAAACAAGTCTTGGATCACACCCAAAAACAGCCGATGAAAAGGTTTGCATCGCACTTATATTACTGTTTTATAAAGAATTAATTATTTATATAATTAATTTTAAGGCGTAAATAAAATACGTCCCAATGTTATTTTTAGTAACAAAATTACATTTGTGATTTTTGAATGTTATTAAATCAACATTTTTAGTAAACATTAAACTCGTGAGCGTATCTGTTGTT
>NZ_JADDYG010000083.1:0-2543 GCF_015163535.1 Vibrio sp. OPT46
CTAAACCAAAGCGTTTAAGCTCTTCCTGCTCACCTTTTTTGAGCCATTGTTCTTCGATATTAGAAGATACAGCGCCACTAGCTTCAGTTCTAGGGTGGATTACTTGCGGATTTTCGTAAGGAGACTTGTTTGAAGATGAACTAGAAGGAATAGAGAAACCATACTTACTCGCCAAGGCCTTTTGCTGGTCGGCGGGTAGATTTTGAAACATTTTCATTTGTTCTGGAGTGGGTGTTTGTGCCATTGAATAAGACGCAAACGTACTTGCCAATATAAAAGCGGCAATAGAGAAATATCCTTTAAACATGGTATATCACTATAATAATTGAATAAAAGACCCTAGCCCCAAGTTTGAGCTCTAGGTATTTAAATTAGAAACGGTGCTGAAAACCCAATGTAATCGAGTTAAGGCGAACTTGGTCTTCAGAGACGTTATCAACGAACTCAAATATCACCGCGCTTTGGTTATTTAAAGCGTAGTGCATACCTAACCCAAAACTAAATCCTTGTTCTTTGTGAGAACCTACATTTTGTAGATCAAGCTGAACGCTTGAATACCCAGCTAAACCGTAAAGTGCAACTCGCTCTGAAACCGGCATATTCAACTTAACAAAGCCGCTCAAAGCGCTATCAACGGCAAGACCACTGTCACGTTGAACTGATGTCCCATAACGTCCTTCGAGACCAATGTAGTCATTAAAGAAGTACCCTGCTTGCGCACTAAGAAGGAAAGGACTCCCCTCTTTTACGGACTCAGAAGACGAGCTTTTCAATTCTGCATTTGAGTAGCTCACTAACGCACCAGCATAAAAATCGGCTGACGCTGAAAAAGAACTCAGGCTCAAGCCCAGTGCACCAAGTATTCCCAAACAATGCTGCTTTCTTATCACGTAAAAGTCCCTAGTACTGGTAATAATATGGGCTGCCAAAGCAAAGTTAAGCGTGCTATGCAGGCCATTAAATACTGAAGAGTTGGCACGCTACCGCCCTGAGGCGTTGAGCGTAAGCCACTGTATCGCTTTCTATATGGTCTAAGTAAAAACGACCTATTTCCTCCAAACCTCTAGTTCTGGAGGAAATAGGTCGACAAATTATGCACTCTTGATAGTTTATCAGCAAGCAAGGGAGCAAGATAACCGCGCAATGTCACGCTGGTGTTAGAAATGAGATCGAAAGCCATGGCAAAATAAGAAACTATTTACATGCTAAGGCTTTTTTATCTAGAATATAATTTGGAGCATTTTTATGCTACCAAACATCGATGTTTTTATACCGGATACACAAGGATTAATAATGAAGAATACAGCTCTAGCTATTCTTATGGCTCTAAGCGCAACAACTGCATTTGCAGCAGAAGAAGCAGGCTCAACAGGCACAGCTTCTGCGTCAGCAACTGGCACTACAGCTGTAGGTGTAGGCGCAGCAGCAGCAGTAACTGTAGTAGCAGTTGCAGCGTCAGATAGCGACTCAACATCTACTTCAACATCTACTTCTACTTCTACTTCGAACTAATTTCGTTTTGTAGAACAGAAGCTAATCGCCCTGAATGACTCAGGGCGATTTTATTTGTAAGAGGGAATAATGAATATCTTCCGAATACCTAAATGGATACGCCAACTCCTCATTCTTCCACTACTCCTTGTACTCTTTGGCTGCACACAGAAATTCAATGATGTTTCAGCAACCGTCCAAGAAGCCTACGGTAACTACATTGATGTCGAGATGACACCAGAAGAAATCAATGCTATTCCATATGCCAGTGCCTATTTGAAACTTGGAAATCAAAAACAGGTGTTTGTTGTTTTAGCTTTTGCGGAACAAAACCAACTCAGCGGCAAAAAACAACTGAAATGGGTAAGCGCAGATAAAGCTATGATCGTTACAGAGAATGGGCATATCGTCAAAACGATTGGTCTACAGAGTGGGGACTTAGCAGGTGTTTACGGTGACGTTCCAGATTTTTCTTTAGACTCAACCTCTGTCAACTACACACTTTCATACGATTGGGCAACACAATACCGTTATGGCTTTCCTGCAAATATAACGCGTTCTTACTCAGGCCAAGAAACGTTAACAACACCTATTTCTAGCACTATGACCAACGTATATAAAGAAGTTGTTGAGTTTAGCAGTCTTTCTCAATCGGTCGAAAACTACTATTGGGTCAATGAACAGGGTCAGGTCGTTAAAACCTTACAACACCTAGGGCCAAATATGATTCCGGTTGAGTTAACCATTTTGAAGGGATATAGCAAATCATGAGCAAGCAACTACTCACATTATTCGTTTTGGTCATGCCGCTTTTGAGCATGCCTAGCTTCGCTCAAACAGAAACCTCTGCTATGCAACCATTAAATGTTGAATTGCTAGAAGCAGGCAAACGGCTACAATTTCAAGGGCCGGCTCGTTTAGAAAATGTGTTAGCACTTGCTAGGGAGCAAAGCGTCTCTCTGCAATATTCTCTTGGTACCACTTTGTTTGATAAATCGGAACACGCCGAGAAAACCTCTACCGCTTTAAAGAACTCGGTGCTCAATCAAATG
>NZ_JADDYG010000083.1:2601-3753 GCF_015163535.1 Vibrio sp. OPT46
ATTCAACACAATTTGGTCGCACATCCATTCTACAAGTTCATTCAGAAGCAAAGCTTTGCACCACGCTTACTGTCTGCGATTGATGTTGATAAAATTCGACTAGATAAATTCGACAACCCACTGTTGCGCGGCGATTACCTGCTCGCTAGCCCTCTACGCGAAGAAAAAGTGTATTACTTAGGAAACCTAAGTAGCGTGTATTCCGCTAAGGCGCAAGCAGGCATCCCTTTGCAAAGACAAATAGAGAATTTGAAAAATAACATTGGTGCGTTATCAACACCGCCAGTGTTGATCTACCCAGATGGTCACGTAGTTAAGCCGCATCACGGAGCTTGGTTAACGACACAATATTACTTACCACCTCTGACATTGGTATATATTCCGTTTGGTGATCTTGAATACTCCGAAATGGACCAAGATATTGTCCGCCTACTCACTCAATTGATACCAAACTCCACAAAGAGACCACAATGATGCCAATTAGAAAAAGCTTAACCCTTTCTTTAATGGGCCCTGCATTGGTTTGGGCTCAAGATATACCCTTTGAGGCTCCCTCGTTACAGCCTTCTCAATCTGATTTTGGTGGTGTTGGTTTAATGCAGATGCCAACCGGACGTATGGCTCCTGAAGGGGAATTTAACTTTTCTGTAACAGGTAGTGATGAGTACCTTTTTTACAACGTCACCTTGCAGGTACTGCCTTGGCTAGAGACAACTATTCGATATACTCGAGTTCAAGACTTGCCATACTCAACATCACTTCCTGATGTAGACAATGAGTACACAGACAAGGGAATAGATTTTAAATTTAGATTATGGGAAGAATCTGAATACATACCAGAAATCGCCCTAGGGGTACGAGACTTTGCTGGTACTGGCTTATTTGATGCAGAATATATTGCCGCGACCAAACGATACTCAGCTCCTCATTTTGGAACATTCGATTTTACTCTTGGTATGGGCTGGGGCTACTTGGGAACCAGAGACAATATAACCAATCCATTTTGCAAAGCATCAGACAAATTCTGTGAACGTTCTGAAGAGTTTCTTGATTCTGGAGGAACAACTAATTTTGACAGAGCTTTCAAAGGGCCTGCGGCTTTATTTGGTGGTATAGAGTTCCAGACGTTGCACGCTCCTTTACGATTTAAAG
>NZ_JADDYG010000781.1:0-203 GCF_015163535.1 Vibrio sp. OPT46
GAAAACCTTTCCTCAGATTACATCCGCACCGCAATTGCGAAAGGATTACCTTTCAAAAAAGCAGTTCGTAAGCACGCGTTGCGTAACAGCTTAATTCCAATCGCAAGTCACTTTGGTAACTCTTTGTTGTTCTTCATGACCGGTGCCTTCCTGATTGAAGTTATCTTCAATATTGATGGCATTGGCTTATTGGGTTACGAATC
>NZ_JADDYG010000782.1:0-291 GCF_015163535.1 Vibrio sp. OPT46
CACATGTAAGTCAAATTAAAGTTAGACAAATGTGACTATTCCTTTGGGTGTAGATTAAGGAACTTGATGGGATATTTTGCTTTTAATTGAATAATGAGTAGTATTAAAAAATGAGCTCTGGCTTAAGGTGTATAAAATCTGCCAAGAAACAAGTGTTATAAAGGTGGAATATACCGAGACTCTATAAAGAAGCAAAAATGTAAGAAAATAGGAATACGTAATGGATTTACGATTAGCGGAATATAAGGACTACGAGCGCATTGCGCATCTTCATGCGGATAGCTGGAAGCG
>NZ_JADDYG010000783.1:0-2540 GCF_015163535.1 Vibrio sp. OPT46
CTAATACGCTTACTTTGGCAACAGAAAATAATGATCGTTGCTATCACATTTATATTTGCGGTTGCGTCAGTGCTTTTTGCTATTTCAAAGCCAAATCTCTACAAATCTGAAGCTGTACTTTTTCCGGTAACAGACAATACGCCTAGCTCAACCGTGGGGCAATTGGGTGGTTTAGCTGCGTTAGCGGGGTTTGGTAGCCAAGACAGTTCCAAACAAGCTATTGCTTTAGAGTCCCTACGCTCAAGAGTATTCTTAGGAGCATTCATTGAACGTAGAGATATTTTGATCCCATTAATGGCAATCGAGCATTGGGATGCAGCTACTGGAAAAGTATATATTGACCCGGAGATTTATGACGAAAGTACAAGCACTTGGACAAGAGTTGTTAGTGACGGAAAAACACCAAAGCCAACCATTTTAGAGGCCACGAAAGTTCTTAATGAGTTACTCGTTATCGATTCAAATAAAACGAGTGGTTCAACTATTGTTTCTTTGACGAACCAATCGCCAGTTTTAGCAAAACAATGGCTTGATTGGCTGATCTCAGACCTGAACGAATGGATGAAGAACAAGGACATCAACCAAGCTAAGAATAATATTCAATACTTAGAGAAGCAGCTGAATCTTACAAACCTCTCTGAAATGCAGAATGTTTTTTATCAATTAATTGAAGAGCAAACTAAGAAATTAATGCTTGCTGAGGCACAAGAGAACTACATCTTCGATATTATCGATCCACCAGTGGTTCCGGAAGAAAAAGATAGCCCAAGTCGAGCTATTATTTGCGTTCTTGGTACGTTAATTGGTGGTATTCTGTCAATTATTATCGCACTAATACGAATTGCAATAACACGTAAGAATGCTTAGCTTAAATTTAGAACCAATGAAACGGCTAGAAGGGCATGTTTATTTATTCACTCTTCTAGCTCCTTTATCTGTAACTAAATGGAATAAAGTTGTACTTGTTGTACTTTTTCTTTCGGCTGCGTTGAGTGTTGGATATTATTTTCTTTTAGCTAGAAAGATTAAATTTGAAAAGTACTCACTGACCACATGTGGCCTTTTCTTAGCAGTGTTTTTAGTCTCGCTGTTTAGTATAGTGTTCAATCGAGATTACTTAGTCACTGAATATCTTAGAACTGTAATAATAGGGCGACTTTTCACCTTCACTGCTTTAGTGCTTAACTTACTTGTTATTCTCATGTGGTTACCAAGTGCGAATGAAAAATCAGTAAAGAAATTACTGTATTATGGCCTATTCACTACATTCACTTTTGTAATCTTAGGGTATTGGCAGCTTATAAGTAAGCAACTTGGAATTCCATTTTTCATTGATACACGAGATTGGATGCATGGTGTACCAGCAGCTTTGCGTTCTGTTTTCCCTTCTAGAATAACCTCTATTGCAGAAGAGCCAAACTTTCTATCCCCTATTTTAATGGAGTGTTTAATTCTTATTGCTCTATTAATTAGAAGCAAGTTCTGGAGTGTAGTTTTGCTAGGAATGACTACTATTATCGTTGTGTTGTCATTCTCCGGTGGGGCATACGTTAACTTCGCATTATTATGTGCATTTGTCTTTTTCTACATATTTTTAAAAACTGCGACAACTGGTAAAACGAGAATAAGTCATTTCGTGATAATGTTAGCAGTTGTATTTTTTATTGGTGTAATTGTCTACTTTGGCGCTCTCTTTCTTGAGTTTATTTACTATAAATTGCAGCATGAAGCTAGTGGTGGTTCTTCACGAAGCCAATTTATGATTTCATTTTCGAACCTAATCGCAGAGTCAAGTATAACACAATTAATTTTTGGCCACGGGTTAGGGACAATGTCAGTCCTAGACAGTTTTGGTATGCGTAGTGAAGACTACCTATTCAGAATAACAAATAACTATGTTTTAGATATGTTTTGGGAAGGTGGAGCGATCGGTGTTTTTTTGATTTTTTCGTTTTTTACTGCATTAATTCTACCTGGCATAAAGCATGGATTTTTATCTCGATATTACTTTTTAGGGGCACTGATGGGGTTTCAAATACTTGTAACATCAAGTTATCGTTCTGAATATTTGAGTACCCATTTTACCTGGGCGGTATTAATTACATTATGTATTTATAAGTTGGCAGAGTTTAAGCGAAATGTTATCGATTGATGTGCTGATTAGCACGCTCAATAATGGTATAGAGCAAATTTACGATAATGAACTTCCCATAGTTGAAGGGGTTCAATATATCATTATTCATCAGACTTCTGTAGCTTATGAGCTTTCCAGTAAGATTCATAAGTTGCTCGAAAATAGGAGTGATATCAAATATCATCATATAGATACACTCGGCTTATCTAATAGCCGTAATGCTGCATTAGCAAGAGCGTCATCTGATTTGGTTGTATTTTGTGATGATGATGTTTACTTTTTAACTGACGCGTTCGATAAAATCAGAAGTGTCTTTGATATAGATGAAGAGATCGATATTGCAACTTTCAAAGTAGTTACTCCGGAAGGCGAACCCTTTAAAAACTATCAGTCAAAAGCATTTACC
>NZ_JADDYG010000783.1:2596-2984 GCF_015163535.1 Vibrio sp. OPT46
CATACATCAAAAACCTTGTTTAGAGTCTCCTCCATAGAGGTTGTTGCTAAAAGAGAGAGTTTACAGAAGGCTCGTTTATCGTTTGATACAAACTTTGGTTTAGGTAGTGGCTTACCTGCGTCAGAAGAGAATATTTTTCTTCTCGATTGTTTTAAAAGTAAACTAAATATCAAATACTTTCCTGAGTTTATAAATTGTCACCCTAGTGAAAGTACTGGTAAAAATTGGTCAAATAAAGCAATGCGATCAAGTAAGTTACCTTTTATGTATCGTTGTTTTGGTTGTCCGTCTTATCTTATATTCATTCTGTTTGCTATTAAAAAATACCCAGAATATCGGAAGGATATTGGTTTTTTTAAAATGATATCAGAGAATATTAAGAGCTTGA
>NZ_JADDYG010000783.1:3042-4800 GCF_015163535.1 Vibrio sp. OPT46
GAAAATATATTGAAGTTAGGTGAACGTCTCTAAATGAAGAAAGTTAGCGTTTATATTATTACTCAAAATCGAGCAGAGTTAGCAAAAAGAGCAATCCTCTCGGTGTTTGAGCAAACATATAAAAACATTGAAGTGATTGTCGTTGACGATGCATCAAAAGATACAACATCAGAGATGATTGCTGAATTGCAAGAAAGATATCCAATTACTTATTTTAAAAATAGTGAAGTAAAAGGTGCTTGTTTCTCCAGAAATGTAGCGATCAATAATGCAAGTGGTGAATTCATCACAGGTATGGATGATGATGATTATTTTACTCCAGAGCGTATTGCAACACTCGTAGAATATTATAATGATGATTATGCTTTTGTTTGTGCAAATATATTGGAAGTAACGAAAGAAGCGAAGACTAAGCGTAGTTTTGGTTTTGTGGAAGGAGAGTTTACTTTAAAAGAACTTTTGCATCATAACTTAGTCGGCAATCAAATTCTGACAGAAACGGAGAAGTTGAGAAGTATTGGTGGCTTTGATGAGTCTTTCCCTGCATTTCAAGATTACGATACTTGGGTTCGTTTAGTGGCGAAGTTCGGAAAAGCTCTAAAAATTTCTGATGCAAATTACTGTTTAGAGACTGATCATGGAGGAGAGCGGATTTCCTCGTCGAATACACGAAAACATCAAGGTTTTTTACTCTTTGTGGAAAAACACAGAGACAAAATGTCAAAAAATCACCTTAAATCGATGAATATTTTAGAGTTTAAAGTGCAAGGGAAACCGCTGTCATTCATTAATATGTTGAAAAATATCAACTGTGGGAACTATCGCTCGGCATTATCTTTATTTAAGAAAAGTTTTAACGGCGTTTGATTAATTCATTCGCCAAAGTTGTTTAACTCATAACACTCATTGAACCAGAAAGTTTATTGAGGGGTCTGTGAAGTTATAGCGCTCTCTAGGTATAAAAATGAGTTCAACAAAAAAAGCACTAAAAAACACAGCTTGGTTATTTAGTGAGAAAATTATTACACTGGCAATAACTTTTCTCATTAACATTTTTCTGGCGAGATACTTGGCGCCGGAACAATTTGGACAATACAACTTCATTGTTTCTTTCTTAGCTTTATTAGCGCCTTTTACATCGTTAGGGCTAAATGCATTAGTAACACGAGAGATTGTCAATGGACGCAGTCAATATGAAGTTCTATCTTCCTCTTTTTTACTCCGTGTTATCGGAGGAATTGCTGGAGCGATATTAGCAATTGTAGCTGTATTAATTTGGCAGAGCTCAATTGAACTTGTGGATCCGAAATGGTTGATTGTTGCAGCAATTGTCAATATATCCTCAGCATTTTATGTCATCGAGTTCTACTTTCAAGCTGAAGTTGCATCTAAGTATTTGGTTTTGGTTCGAGTTACAACACTGGCGATATCAAGCATTGCAAAGCTAGTCTGTATTTATATTAAAGCCGATTTAAGCTTCTTCATCTGGGTGTTTTTTGCAGAACTTGCTGTTCGAGGTGTGCTTTATGCGTCAAGTTATCTCTATTACAATAAACGTTTCGCTGAAGCTATCAAAGTCGAGCATGTTTCTTGGGATAAGCCCTATGCGCTTTCGTTGTTAAAACAGTCTAAATGGCTTGTCTTATCTGGGTTTATGTCAGTTGTTTATCTAAAAATAGATCAGCTCATGATTGGTCAAATGGTCGGAGCAACCGAGCTAGGTATCTATTCTGTGGCCGCAAGACTGTCTGAAGTATG
>NZ_JADDYG010000783.1:4837-5077 GCF_015163535.1 Vibrio sp. OPT46
GTATTTCTTCCCACTTGCATTAACCACATCGTTCTTCCCTCGACTTTTGAAAGCACGTAACGACCAAGTTAAGTATAACCTTCAACTTGAACAATTATGTGGGATATTACTTTGGATGGCGGTAGTAATTGCGATTGCCGTCTCTTTATTAGGAACGTGGCTTGTCCCTCTTGCTTTCGGGGAGCCTTATGCTCCAGCTACTCCAATACTTACTATTCATATCTGGGCTGGTTGCTTCAT
>NZ_JADDYG010000783.1:5117-6568 GCF_015163535.1 Vibrio sp. OPT46
ATTTATGCGAGCCCTACTTAGTAAGTGGTTGATAGCAGAGGGGCTTTTAAAGTTCTCTCTCTTTACCCACGGTATCGCGGCCATAATCAATGTGGTGCTCAATTACGTTATGATCCCCAAGTTTGGCGGAGAAGGAGCAGCAATTTCCACACTGATTTCATATGCGAGCGCAAGCTATTTCGTTCTTTGGTTCCATCCCAAGACTCAAATTATGGCAGTAATTATGACCAAATCGATATTTATGCCGATAACATATTGTATTAGGAGTTTTAAATGAAAAGCCTGTTACTAAAGCTTTTGAACAAGAATACAAAAACTCGAATTAAAGCGTTAATTGAAAACACTAAAGCAGGGTTGATGCGAGTAATGTCCAAAACTCGTTTTACGTCTTCTCTTTACTACACGTTTTTTAGCACGGAGTTTTATCGTGAACACCAATCGGTTCTCAAAGGAAGTCTGCGGTATCACGATAATAATACCAAGGCAAAAGACAACCGAGTTCTGTTGAGACGAAATGTACACCGTCTTGAAAAGGGCTTGATTATGCGCCCAAGAAGAGATGTATTTGCTACTCGATACATTCAAGAAACCGTTGATGCTTTCGTTGTCACTTGCAACAACCAACAACTTAAAAAGGAAGAGTTGGATTGGTGTGTGAGCGTGCTTAGCTATTTCTTTGAAATTGCGGGTAAAGATAGTGATATTGATAAAGCAAAAGCTGATTACTTTGCGTGCTTAGAGAAACTTCAATCTCTAGATGAGCTAACGATGTGTTCAGTTCCCTATGCGAAAAACACAAGTGAAGTTTCAGAAATTACGACTGAGCAGCTAGAAAAATTGTTTAAACAACGCCGCTCGACTCGCTGGTACCTTGATCAGTCAGTTGAAATGGAAAAGATCGAGCGAGCAATGACAATTGCAAAGCAAGCGCCTTCTGCCTGTAACCGCCAACCATTTAAGTTTCATGTTGTAACCGACAAAGATATGGTGAATAAAGTTGCTGATACCGCAATGGGTACAGTTGGCTTTGGGCATAATTTTCCAATGATTATTGCGATTGTTGGAGACCTTTCAGCATATCCAGCAGAGCGAGATCGCCACGTTATCTATATTGATGGCTCATTGGTAGCAATGCAGTTCGCTTTGGCATTGGAAACAATGGAACTAAGCTCTTGTATGATCAACTGGCCGGATGTAGAAGACCGTGAAAAGAGACTTGAAAAATTGCTGGATTTGGATCCTCACGAACGTACAGTCATGTTAATGTCAGTAGGTTATGCAGACCCTGAAGGTTTTATCCCATTCTCTCACAAAAAAGACAACTCAGATTTGATAAAGGTAGTTAAGTAATGATCGTTGAAATTAAAGGTGTTCAATTTGTTAATAAAGGTGCAGAACTCATGTTGCACGCTGTTATTCAAAAATTGAATGAGTTTGATCCTAGTGCAGAG
>NZ_JADDYG010000783.1:6626-8870 GCF_015163535.1 Vibrio sp. OPT46
ATTGTGTTGGCACCTAATGGCAATTCGCCATATAAAGCGCGTGCCGAGGTTAATGCTTATCAGAAGCTGTCTTTGAAAAAGCGCTTTTTGGACCTAAATGAGCTGTCATACTACCTACCGTCTAAAGTTAGAAAGTGGCTAAAAACTAATTGGGGTATTGTTACGGAAGCAGACGTTGACGTAGTGTTGGATGCATCTGGTTTTGCTTATGGCGATCAATGGCCCACCAAACACCTTGAAGCGGTAGCTAAAGAGGTTAAAAGACTGGTTAAGCATGATAAAAAGTTCATTTTTATGCCGCAAGCTTTAGGTCCATTCACTGATGCAGATAAACAAACAGCAGTGAAGGAGGGTTTTAGTGAGGCCACACTTATTTTCGCTCGAGAGCAAAGCAGTTTTGATGGTATTCGACCTCACCTTGAAGATACATCCAAGTTAAAAATTGCGCCTGACTTTACGAACCTTGTGAAAGGTGAGCTTGAAGAAGATTACGCGAAATACAACAACACTGTGTTTATCATCCCTAACTACAATATGGTAAACGAGCGCAACACCAATACTACCTGGAAATCACGCTACCTAGATTTCTTAGTAGAATCTGTTGATAACATTGTTGATCTAGGCTTTACGCCAGTACTGCTGAACCATGAAGGCAAGCACGATGGTGAGCTGTGTGAAAAAGTGCAAGCAACAACATCTCATCCGATTGAAATTATTCAAGAGACCAACCCTTTAAAAGTAAAAGGTTTGATTGGCTCAAGCCGAGGCATTATTTGTTCTCGCTTCCATGGTTGTGTAAGTGCATTAACTCAAGGTATTCCTTGTGTAGGTACGAGCTGGAGCCATAAATACGAGAATCTTTTTGCTGAATACAATCGTGCTCAATTCTTAGCAACACCAGAGTGGTCCAAAGAAGAACTTAAAGTAGCATTGTCAGACTCCATCAGCACAATAGAAGAAACGATATATACTGAGAAAATTTCAGAGTACAAAGCTCAAACAGAAGCAATGTGGGCTGAAATCTTTAAGAAAGTTAAATGATAGCAATTATCCTCAGAAGTGTTCTGGGGATAACCTCTAGTTTAATTAACTTGTATAAGTATGGATGATTAAAAAGTCAGTATAATGCAAAAGAGCCAATCCCTTGTTTCTATAATCATGCCTTCATATAACTCTGATGGCACCATTTTAGAAAGTATTCAAAGTGTACTATCCCAAACTTATAAAAACTGGGAGCTTATAATAGTAGATGACAGATCTACCGATAATACTTGGCAAGTCATTCAAACATATGCTGATAAATACGATAACATTCGTGTATATCAGAACAAAGAAAACCTAGGTGCAGGAGCGAGCCGGAATTTTGCTATAAAAAAAGCAAAAGGCCGCTTTATTGCTTTTTTGGATTCTGACGACCTTTGGACAGAAGACAAACTAGCAGAGCAAATTCCATTCATGCTGGAGAATAACTACCCACTCACATACACTCACTACAGCCGTTTTACTAGTGAAGAAGAGCTGAGTGTTGTAACTGCTCCCGAATATACAACGTATAAAAAACTTATGTATAGTAATGTTATCGGGTGCCTGACCGCCGTTTATGATGCACAGGCACTCGGTAAGCGCTATATGCCTCTTATTCGTAAACGTCAGGATATGGGATTGTGGTTAGATATACTGAAAGATACTCCTAAAGCGTACTGTCTACCTAAGCCATTAGCAAAGTATCGGATGGATAGTGGTATGACAGCTAACAAATTTAGCGTTTTGTCATATCAATGGAAGTTCTACAGAGACGTAGTAGGCTTGAGCTTGCCAAGAAGCCTATTTACATTTTCTGTCTACGCCGTTAAAGGTACGATGAAACACCGAACTAAGCGCAAATCTTAGTTTCCTTAATCCTCGATAGAGCTTACAGAATATACACACAAAAAGAGCAGCGACCGTAAGGCGCTGCTCTTTTTATACCTGTGATCCGTTCGATTAACTTCGCCGTGTTTTAGCGACCCATCCCAAATAACACCGTTTTGACTGTAAGGAAAAGAATCTTCACTTCCATCATCCAGTTTTGGTGTTTGATATAGTAGACATCGTATTTATGCTTCCAAATAGCGTCTTCTACCGATGCGCCGTAAGGGTATTTTACTTGAGCTAGGCCAGTTACCCCAGGTTTAACGGCGTGACGAAAGCGATAGTAAGGAATGGCTTTTTCCAACTCAGAGATGAACACTTCACGTTCTGGGC
>NZ_JADDYG010000783.1:9097-9969 GCF_015163535.1 Vibrio sp. OPT46
AAGACAAACAACAGATCGATGAAGCGTTTTTGCCAGCTGTTCTTGCGATTAGAAAGGATAGAAAAAGCTTTTTGGTGTAAGAAGTAGCCGCTGTGCAAAAGCTCAGTTTCAGTATATCCGAGTGAACGGTCAAAATAGCTCACTAATGGCTCAACCCAAGCACCTAGCTCTGTCGCCGCGACAAGAAACGCTTGCTGTTCAGGATCTAGATGCGAGCTTTTGAAGTGGCAAAGCGTTTTGCTCTTGAAGTCTCTAAGAGAATAGTTATTAACCTGAGCATTAATCTCAGGATGCCTCTTAAGTACTTGAGCAATTTTTGCTTCGTCTTCTTTTGGACAGTAGATATAAAGGCAAGCATTTGATTCACTTGCGGATAACTCGTCCAATGCTGATGTTATGCTGATAGAATTATGCTTAGTTAATTCAGAAGCTTCTCGTTCTTGAAGCGTGTCGCTCATACTGTCTGTCATAGGAATGGAATAAGTTGTTATCGACTAGCCAATTGCTTACAAGTCGGCGATTATAATTTATTTCGTATAGAAATTATATCCCTGAATCCAGAACATGCTCATAACTTTGTTAATTTTCTTGAACCTGAGTCCTTGTTCATGACTTGTTTTTGAATCTTAACGTAATTATATCAATGAACTCGAAAAACTATGTTTGCGATATATTATATTGCCTCGAAATTAAATGATTGTTCATTTCACTATATAACGCAGTTATATCCGAGGGTTATCAGTTGTTGATAAAGCGATCTTTTCGACTCCTGTTCACCATGAATAAGGTGAACTTCTTTCGGAGGAGTAGGGATACCAGAAACAAACTGTATTAAATCGTCCCTATCCGCATGTGCAGAGTAACCTGACATG
>NZ_JADDYG010000784.1:0-299 GCF_015163535.1 Vibrio sp. OPT46
CGCTTAACGAGCTCAATAAAATCGGTACTCTTGATAATAGATAATATCTATCACACTATAGATACTTTAAATTTGACCCTAATTAATATCAGGAATAGCCTTGATTCAGATCAATTTTGAGTGTGGTTTTATTCTTGACTTGGTTTTGGTTTTCCATTTCCCAGTTAAAACGCTCCAGCGCTTAAAAAGTACGGTAGTGCCGTGCCCTTTTTAGGGAGTTCCCCCCGTACATGTGACTCACAACGCAAGGTTAACAAGCCATTATGGATATCAAACAACTTAAATATCTCATCGCACTT
>NZ_JADDYG010000785.1:0-544 GCF_015163535.1 Vibrio sp. OPT46
AAGGGCTAGTCCAATTTCGCTCGCCGCTACTTTCGGAATCTCGGTTGATTTCTTTTCCTCGGGGTACTTAGATGTTTCAGTTCCCCCGGTTCGCCTCGCTGCGCTATGTATTCACGCAGCGATACTTACTTATGTAAGTGGGTTTCCCCATTCGGAAATCCCAGACTCAAATGGTTTTTACTACCTAATCTGGGCTTATCGCAAGTTAATACGTCCTTCATCGCCTCTGACTGCCAAGGCATCCACCGTGTACGCTTAGTCACTTAACCATACAACCCGAAGGAGTTTCGAGTTGATGTTCAAATCACCAAAGTTGTCTCTCATTATTTGAATGAGCGAGAGACATTCGATTTTGCCGGACTCATCTCTTTACCTTCATTTTTAGAAAAAATGAAAACAAAAAGCCAAGAACACTTGAATGTGTATTTTGGTGTTTATCTTTCGATAAACATTGAGAACTTTACAAACAACAATAAATTGTTGTTTTGTCAGCTTTCCAAATTGTTAAAGAGCTAGATTTTCTGATGAAAACCATTTTTAAAGA
>NZ_JADDYG010000785.1:554-1041 GCF_015163535.1 Vibrio sp. OPT46
ATTCCAAGAACACTTGAATGTGTTTTTAGTTGTATTCATAAATGAATACTTTGAGAACTTTACAAACAACAATAAATTGTTGTTTTGTCAGCTTTCCAAATTGTTAAAGAGCTAGATTTTCTGATGAAAACCATTTTTAAAGATTCTTTTTCAAGAACACTTAAAGATGGTGGAGCTATGCGGGATCGAACCGCAGACCTCCTGCGTGCAAGGCAGGCGCTCTCCCAGCTGAGCTATAGCCCCATCAAGGTGTCGATACTGTCGCCAATTCCTTGGGAAAGAAATTGGTGGGTCTGAGTGGACTCGAACCACCGACCTCTCGCTTATCAGGCGAACGCTCTAACCACCTGAGCTACAGACCCAGTATCGTCTCTTTACTTTATAAACCATATCAATCTGTGTGGACACTCATCGTGAGTAATCATCGTTTAAGGAGGTGATCCAGCGCCAGGTTCCCCTAGCGCTACCTTGTTACGACTTCACCCCA
>NZ_JADDYG010000786.1:0-204 GCF_015163535.1 Vibrio sp. OPT46
TAATTGATAAACCCTGGATATTTTCCGGGGTTTATTATATATGATAGTTGACTGCTTTTTGTTTTGCTGTCACAATATACCATATTAAAACAGCTTTGAGGGGGCAGAATGAAACCAACGTTAGAACAACAAAACGTCATATACAAACCTGTTAGGCTTGCTGTGATCAAAGCGCTTGCAGGAACTGGTAAAACTACATTATTT
>NZ_JADDYG010000787.1:0-224 GCF_015163535.1 Vibrio sp. OPT46
GGAATAACCCATAAGAAGCTGAGTAATAGTGACGATAGAGCTGATGATTTTAACGATTCGTATTGTGTGGACACATTTTGAGTCAGCTTAATCACTTCTCCAGAATGCAACTTGGCATAAGCGGTCACAGACCCATCGACAAAAGAACTCTCGCTTACGCGGTTCGATTTCGATACGCCGTCAATTTCTGTAGCGCGGTTTGATTGAGCATCAACGATACCAGA
>NZ_JADDYG010000788.1:0-823 GCF_015163535.1 Vibrio sp. OPT46
AATCTAGCCAAGCCGTTATCGAAAAAGCAATAATGCAAGCAGATAACTCAAGCAGCAAACTCTCATTTGTTTACGTAGATGTTGATCGGATAGTCATGGAAGCGAAGGAAGAGCAAGAATTGGAAAGAAGGCTGCAAGAGCTCGCTGATAAATGCTTATACCCAGTAAACGAGACTATGGTAGTAATCGGCGATCTTCATATAAAACTATCGGGAATCGTCAAAAAAGAGGGGATAGATTTAGTTGTCTGTGGCCATCATCACAACTTATTGAGTCGCTTTTTTTCATCGATACCAAAGGTTGTGAACGAGGTTGAAGCTGATTTATTAATCGTCTATTTAGATGAGTGATCGACAACTCTTGTTCGCACTCATCATTTTTTTGTCACTAAAAAGCCGAACATAAACGTTCGGCTTGGTATATCGGTGAGAATAAAAGTTTTTAGCCAGGAATGATTGATGCCTCATGAGATAAAACAGATGCAGACTCCGCGTTTGACTGCAGATCAAAATGTACGTTAACTTGCACGCCTTCTCGCTCAAAAGTGACATCATCAAAATCGGTCATAGCGATTTTGAATCCATTTCTAGCAAAAAAGCCAGTCACCATAGTTCGCTGCTTAATTTCTAATGCAGACGCGAGTAGCTTATCCATGGCATTCTCCTTGGTTATTGTGGGGATATGGGTAGAAGATACACATAGATTGGTATGAAATCAATTTTATATAAAGTTGCTTTTGATGAAAATTTTAATGTAAGTCAATCTATCGTTTACCCCACGTGATTTATTCCACGCAAAACCTTGATAACAAGACGGCAGAGCA
>NZ_JADDYG010000084.1:0-597 GCF_015163535.1 Vibrio sp. OPT46
TTCATTCTCGTTATTAGCTTGACACAAAATTTAAGTCAGATCGCAAAGATTCACCCTTGCGCAATTTCTTCGCTTCATGCCATTAAGTTTTTAAGACGATGCGCATCCGGATGATTTTCCTGAATAAGTACCCGACTCAATGCTTCAACGAATTCACGCTTCATGACATCAGTCGATGCTTGCTCAGGTTGCGTCATTGTTAATACTGCAAACGGATTGGGTGCAAGGTGAATGTCTTTCCAGATACTTCTACAAATCTCCGCATGAAGATGTTGAGGTAATTGTCCTGATTGTAAAAACAACCCCATGATACTGTCATCATTCACAGACCATAAATGACGATAAGCACCTTCAAATAGTTGCGATGGATGGAGTTTTCCCCTGAACCCTTGACAGCTGTACAAGACATTTAACACATCTGCACTCCATTGCTGCCAAATATCTTCAGGCAAATGAGTTTTCAGGTTGGCATACTGACTGATAATCCAGATTGAATCGACATACATAGAGTCTCCACGAACTAGCTCACTCAAAGTCATAAACCAGGATTCTATTTCCGACTTATTACGTTCGTTATACCCTTCTACTTCTAACGTG
>NZ_JADDYG010000084.1:650-1274 GCF_015163535.1 Vibrio sp. OPT46
CCTTTTAATACTCCCAAGTAGAAAGTCACATGATCAAAACGTCGTCGATATCCCTTCTGTTTCACTGCCAATATTTCAGTCATCAGCTCAGCACGAGATGGCATAGAAAGCCGACAACTTAATCGACTTAACTGGAAAAATAGCTTCCACACCCATTGAGGGAATACTTTAGCAACCTCATTCAATAATGAAGTCAATAATTCAGGTGTTATTTGTTCAGGGCAGTCATTTAAATAGTCAAGAACAACCTTTAGTGGCTCCACTGCATAATCACCATCGCCTGGCTTACTTTTCCCTTTGTTCACTGAAGGTATCAATGCGACAGCCTGATCCACTCTACCTGCGACAATAAACAGCTGAATGATAGCACTGCGATCGTCATAGTTTTTTTGATATTTCTTCAACTGAGCTGCTTTTAATACTGCATGAACAAACGCTTCATCCTGCCAGTGCTTCTTGACAGCGTCTAATAGTGCAGTTGCAGTTTTACATGTTTTAATGACCGAAGGAATATCTGCAACCTCTCCCGAATAAGGCCGTTCATTCTTACTATTTTCGCTTTCACCAATAGTGATGAACGGTTTATCTGCACGGAACCCTCTACGATAATACGGCGTCCACTCT
>NZ_JADDYG010000789.1:0-435 GCF_015163535.1 Vibrio sp. OPT46
TTCTTGGCTGAGTGACACTTTATGTTGGAACTCATTATCTTGTGCGGTTTCTTCATTAAAACGAAACTCTTTCGGTGGCACCATCACTACGCAGTTTGTGGTTTGGCGCTGAGCACTTTGCGTGCTTTCTTCTTTCCCATTAGCAAATTGGGTCACTGATTCGTGTAATAGCATCCAATACATTCCTTATCACTAGAATGAGGAGATTGTAAATTTATTGTTAACTTCAGTTTTGCTGTTTTGACAATTAATTTAATTGCACAAAAGTAATTTTTGCTGCATTAAGTTCATTTTTCCTTAAATTTTATTGTCACTTTGCAGGTTTAAGCTTTTATGGCACCACGATGAACATGATAAGAATTCATCATAAGAATCAGAACCATAGACAATCACACTCATAACCAACTAGTTACATTTAAGACACAATCGGTTAGA
>NZ_JADDYG010000790.1:0-241 GCF_015163535.1 Vibrio sp. OPT46
CAAGGTGGCCAAACGCTGGTAGACCATTCTGCTGAATAAACGAGTTCAGAACCTTAAGCTCATCCATATAGTTGTCTTTTCACAAGTTATCACACACAAACTTTAACATGACGTTAACATAAACAATTTGCGTAACTGCACAACAACATCGACTAAAGTGATTTCTGCTTGTTATATGTGAAACTGATCACTCAACCACCCGCTTACTTAGCTCGCCCTACCTATCTCAACCAACACTGCC
>NZ_JADDYG010000791.1:0-300 GCF_015163535.1 Vibrio sp. OPT46
GTGCCTTTAGAGTCGGTTTGAGCAAATGAGTGTTGTGATAGTGCGGCACTTACAAGCGTTGCAATAGCCAATTTATTAAATTTCATTCTCTATTCCTTTTAAGAAATTAATAACGACGTTGTCAGTAGTAAAATATTGATAATTTGAAACTTAATGTGATGTCTTAAATTATTTTATAACTTTTATCCTAGACCTAAATAATTACAAAAAAATAGGTGGTATTTTCTAAATTGGGATTGTGTTCACGAATAATGCAACCGGTTGCGCTTTTTTGTCTTGGTTATTTTTGCTACAGTTTTT
>NZ_JADDYG010000792.1:0-318 GCF_015163535.1 Vibrio sp. OPT46
AGTGATACGCCTCAAACTCCTGCTCTGCTTAGTTACAACGACCCAATAGGTCCTAAAACTTGGCGGCTGAATTCTGAGGTTATCTCTGAACTTTCGGATGATGCGGCTAATAATTTGTTAGCAATAACGAAAACCACCAGAGCAACGGGAGGTTACCGCTCTTGTATCAGGTAAACCTCGACGCCCGAACGAGTTTACACGCCGCCGCCAATCGCAACCGAAAGTGAAGAGGAATTAATCAAGGAGTTTGAGTACAGCTTCGAAGTCGGATGCTCGGATACCACCATAAAGAAAATGGTGCACAGTGACTTTGCTTTA
>NZ_JADDYG010000793.1:0-408 GCF_015163535.1 Vibrio sp. OPT46
TTTAGCTGAAAATATTGTGACGGAAACTTACCCTGATCCGAATGATTTTTGTACGTTTGTCGCAGGTCGCCGCTCACCATTTTGGGAAGATCGTGTTGGGGTTGCTAATGACTGGGGGATATTGATGTCCCCATCCTTCAGTGATGATGACTTTAAAGACATTGTGTTAGAGCAAAGCCGTATATCGTCTCCTTATGCGATTAGTCAAAATCACTCTAAAGACTTTTCTGATGCTTATGTTTCGGCACTTTATCACATCCAAACTGATACTACTGCGCTAGAGAAATATGAACCTTTAGTTGAACTGCTCTTGGAGCAAGTGCACGAAAATGGCGATATATTGAGAGTCTTATATCAAGCTGATGTGTTTGAGCCTCCCTATGAATTATTAGCGAAGCTTCGCTTTTT
>NZ_JADDYG010000793.1:469-1084 GCF_015163535.1 Vibrio sp. OPT46
AGGGACTGGGAATACTGTGAAGTATTTGCAGTTTGTTTTATGGACGTTGATAAACAATCAAATCTGTTCATACATCGATGAGCTAAACACTGAAATCATCGGTCGTTTAGATTTCATACAAAGCCAAGCTTCTGCAAGATCGTTGAGTTCTGTTGAAGAGGGTATAAACGGTTATAAAAAAGCACTTAACCACTTCAAACAAGCACTTCCTGACGTCATTAGCCAAATTTTCGAAACCAAAAATGACACCCTAATTTCTATATCGGCAATGGCCCTTGGGAGTACCGTTAACATAGCGAGCCAATCTAGCTTTGCTACTAATTTAGGTAGGGTTAATGCGGTGGTGTACACGAAGTCAAACAACTTGAACCGCCCATCATTTGTCACTTTTGACGATAACTTTTCTGACTAGGACATTTAAATCATGGATGCAGTTTTTCCGATAGCACAACGAGAAGGTGACGCTTATTACACGCTCAGTGATTTTACGAAATTGTTTGATCAAGCTAAGAGCGGTCGTTATTTAATAGGACAAGGGTACGGTTGGCATAGTGGCATTCACTTAACATCAAAAATGTTACCGTGGGGGAAAGGGCTCAGACCTATTCAAGCGAT
>NZ_JADDYG010000793.1:1149-1436 GCF_015163535.1 Vibrio sp. OPT46
CTTGATGGAAAAATAGTGGCATTTCGCATAAATCCTGATTACCTAACATCAACGTACCAAGAGCAAGAGTTTAAGTATAGTAATAACTTTGTGCTTATCGAGCATGAGGCTGTAAACCCCGAAGATAATGAAGATGTATTTAAGTTCTATACACTTTATATGCACCTTGCGCCACCTTCAGATATTGGCGCCAATTCATCTATAACCACGCGTTACCGTTTACAAGAAGCGAGAAATGTACGCACTTTCAAACATAGTGATGTGCCTACTAATTCTGGTGAAAAAAA
>NZ_JADDYG010000794.1:0-236 GCF_015163535.1 Vibrio sp. OPT46
ATTTCTTCCGTCGTTACTTGGTGTTCACGTTGATAACGCTGTTTTGCTTCCCTTTCGGAGATCGTCCCTTTATTTAAATCTTTCCAGATTTGTGATGAAAATAGCATCTGAGCCATTTTCTCTGACTCTACGGAACCACCAAATGTTAAGCGAACGATTTCTACTGGAGACCAGCGTACCAATACATTACCTACATCAAAAATGACATTTTTTATCTGGACAGAATTCATAACACA
>NZ_JADDYG010000795.1:0-223 GCF_015163535.1 Vibrio sp. OPT46
TTTCTCTCGATTTTAGGTCTAAGCCCGGGCGAGCATAAATATCGCCAAACGGATACTCAATGGTGTACTGAGCTAAATCTGGACAAATATCTTGTAAGGTTTCGATGACATTATGACCAGCGTCGCCATCAATTTGAGAGAGTAGTTCTAATCCTTTGTTAAAGCGTGATTGTTCCATCGGTATGTTCCTAGTGAATAAACGTAAACACACCTTAATCGTTAG
>NZ_JADDYG010000796.1:0-4364 GCF_015163535.1 Vibrio sp. OPT46
AACAGCGCAAAAATCATACAAAAGCTAAACAATCCGATGATCGGATTCTCTGGCGGCTCACCGAGCAACACACCAATCGCGATTCCGGTAAGCGCAGCATGCCCAACCGCTTCAGAGAAAAAAGCCAGTCGCTTGGCGATGACTAATGTACCAAGACCACCAAGTAATGGTCCTAATATCAGCGCTGCCACAATTGCGTTTACCATGAAGGCATAAGAAAAGCTATCGCTTAACCATCCAGCTTCAACGCCGCTAACCGCTAACTCTCGCAACCAATCCATTATGCAGCCTCCACTTTTGCTGTGTAGTGCTTGAATAATGTTTCTATACGATCAGGGCTTAGCACATCTGAATGGTGACCTGACGCCACAATTTGACGATTTACGACATGGACCTGCGCATCTAAACGGCGCACGGCGGTCACGTCATGATGTACTGCCACCACCGTTTTGCCTTCTCCAACAACTTCATGAATCAAACCTTCAAGATATCGAACACCTTGCTCATCCATGCCAGTTGTAGGTTCGTCTAAAACCAATAAATTGGGCTCATCCAGTAAAGCTTGCGCAAACAAAACACGCTGTTGCTCACCGCCAGAGAGTTGCCCCATACGACGGTCGCTACGCGTTGCCATACCCACGCGATCCAGCTGGGCCAGGGCATGTTGAGTTTGTTTCGTTTTACGTCGCCAAAATAGAGGGATACGAGTTTGGTTAAGCAGTACAAAATCCATCACGGTTAACGGGAGGCTTGCTTCAAACATCGCTTTTTGTGGCACATACCCTATCTTCCCCGATGCAGCTGATGGTTCTGGCCAATTGAGCGCTATGTTTCCCGAAAATGGCGTGAGTCCAAGTACCGAACGAAGCAAAGAGGTTTTACCACCGCCGTTCGGTCCCATAATAACGTGACATTTCGCGTTCTCGAATTCGGCGCTGATGTTCTGCAAAATGATATTGTCGGCGTATTTTAGGCCCACGTTACTTAAGGAAACGGAAGGTCCAGTCATCACGCCTTTTCCCCTGCTCGCTTACTCGCCACAAATTTCATGGCTTCGATTAGTGTTTCCACATTATCTCGCATCTCAACCTCGACTTTATCAGCCTCATACTCACCGTGAGTCATGTGAGAAAAGCGATAAAGCTGCACCCCGGTCGCCTCTTCGATGGTATCAACAAAGCGATTCGGCATATTGAGCTCATAAAACAGAACATCAATGCCCGATTCACGAATTTTCTCTATCGTTTCCTGTAGCTGACTTGCACTTGGTTCTACACCATGAGCAGGCTCAATGACAGCGGCAACGTCAACACCAAACTCCTGAAGGATATATCCGTAAGCATTGTGGGTTGTCGCCACCTTCATACCAGCCGTGTCCAACTCACCAAGAGACAACATTGCATCACGCTTCATCAGGCGAAATGTTTTCGCGTATTTACGAGCATTTTGGCGATAGAACGTAGCATTGTCTGGGTCCAATTGGCTTAGCTCACTCGCGATGGTGTAAACCTTTTGAATGGTTGTTGATAGACCGACAAAGGTGTGAGGGTTCACTGCTCCTTGACCAACAGACTGCCCCATAGCGGGCAATAAAGGCACTTCTTTGTTCGCTTCGATAACCACGAGATCATCACGCTGAGAAGCCTTGATCACTTTCAGTGCAAAATCGTCATGACCAATACCATTGATCACTATTACGTCCATTTCATTTAAGCGCTTAAGATCATTAGGTTGTGGCAAATAGTTGTGAGGATTAAAACCAGCATCAACCAAAGGAACGATGTCCGCCTTCTCACCAACAACGGCTTTAACATAGCTGTAATAAGGTTGAAGCGTAATACCAATACTGAGTTTATCGGCAGCAAAGCCAGTAGAAGACACCGTCAATAACGCGGTGGCTGTAAGAATACGACGTAAAAGAGAGCGTTTGATCATAGTACTTATCAATTATGTTGTCTTAATGGGCGTGAGAATGAGAGGAAGAGTCTGACAGAACGATTTGTTTCCACCCGAAATCGTGGCGTTTAGCTAGATCGCTTAGTCCCTCCACATTTAACGAACGGCTAGAATCATTAAACCAAATATCAGCTTGAGAACTGCGGCTATCCAACAGCATGGAAGCAGAGCCTTGGGCACTGGTCTTCACGCCAATGTAGACACCGTCATCAATTCGTTGCCACTGATGAGAACCTTTACGCTTCCAGTTTTGGTCTTTCACGAACGGAGCAATCCAAAGCACCTCCATATCAGAGATCTCAGGCCAAGTTCCGGTATCTAACTGCAAATCACGAATCTCTTCATGAGCGAGCTTAAGCTCAGCGATCAACCCCAACTCATTTTGATGTAAATCCGTGATTAACACTTGATGAGACTGCATGTCTGGCTTTTCAGTCGCGACCTGATGGTAGGGCATAAGTATGGCTGCTGAACTGAGAATTGCTGCGATTGTCAGTGCGACCCACTTTCCTTCTCGGTTACCATCATCAGGGCGAACTTTCTGTACACTCATTTCTCTTTCAGCTCAACGATATCCACTTCCACCGGGCTTTCATGTCCGGCATCAAATACCAAATAGAAATCTGTTTCAGGGTGAGTAAATTCTGCGATGGAACGCTTATCTGTTTTTTCTTTGGCGATCAGATTGTCGTCGTAATCGTACATTTCGACATCGTAGTCGACCGCTGTCGATCCATCCGAGTAGCCCGCTTCACAAATCACTTTATCTTGCGCCAAGTGACAGCTCATCAGAGGAAAATGTGCAGCAGCGTGAAAGGACGCAAATCCAGAAAAAAGCAAAACCGCTTTTAGAAGAGAAGTGTTATTCATGATAATTCCAAAATGGCCCAGCAATTGCTGAGCCTAATTCGATTAGTTAAGTTGAGTTTCAAACGTAAGATGAACATTGGCACTCGCTTTATCCGCCAATGGATTATCTTTTAATTCACCTTTGTAGTTCGCTTTCATTAAGTAGCGCCCGGCGACTTCTGGCGTGAAGATCACTTTGCCATCTTTATCGCTCACCACATCGATTTGTTCTTGATGGTTTCGGTACATAGTACCTTCACGTGTAATCTCAGCAGTAACGCCCTCTTGTGGCTCTCCGTTAAAGAAAAACTGGAAAGTCACAGGCTCACCTTCAATGATGTCCGATGGATGCGTGATCGGTTTCATCTCCAGCATTTTGCCTTCAATCTCCAACGCTTTGTCCGTTGGCATACCAACCGTAATGTAGCTTTCTGCTCGGGTGTAACTTAGTTGAGTAACCACATCACGCGCTTGCTCAGGAAGCACGTCACCACGCTCAGCTTTGTTTGCTCGCGCCCATTTCACCGTATCACGACGGCCCGCTTTGTATTGTGTGTAGTAGCTCGGCTGATTATTAATCGCGACTTTGTGCGTGCCTTCTTCTGTAAAAAAGAAATCAAACATAGAGCGACGCTTGCCACGAACAACAAAGTTAGGACGCTCAGAGCGGCCATCCGGCATCACCACAAATGCCTGATCACTACCCGCAGGCTTATCAAAAACAAACGTTCCGTGAGAGGCAGTAACATCAAATGTCAGCCAGTCACCGCCTTCTTTAGAAACCGTAAAGTGAGAGGGCAGAACCCAACGTGGATGTGCTTGTGCGGTGGTGGTTACAGCCAATCCCATTGCCATTACACTCGCCAATGCCACTGCTTTCATTTTGGTTTTCATTGTTGTGTCCTTTAATCACTTAACTTGATAATTGACGGTGATGACACCCGTCTCTTGTGTTGGTTTAAGCTCATAGCGCACGTCACTGTCCGCTAGCGTTATTTTTTGACGTAAGTAGTTTCGCCCACCGTGTTCACGAACGACCTCGACGTACAACGTGTAATTTCCTTGTTCCAAACGCTCCCCTGCGTCATTGGTTCCATCCCAGACAAAGCGGTATTGACCAGCAGGACGTGTTGCAGAAGTCACCGCATCAACAAGTTCACGATCATAACGACCCGCTTTTCTCCACCAGCTGCGTAGATCTTTTAACCATTCGTCTTTCCCTACCCATAACTGGATGGTTTTAACCGGTTTACGCTGATCGTTTTCAACCCAAACCGCCACATAAGGGCGTGCATACATTGAGGTATCTATCTTTGGAAGTTCGAGTTCGAAGTCGACCTTCGCGTTATCTGGTAGAGGCGCCGCGGAAAGAGAGAAAGGAGTAAAAGCCGCGATCAAAGCGGCTTTACAAAAGTGATTACGGCGGAAAAATCTTCCTGTGTTCAACATAAGTGTTCTCTAAAAAAGCTGTTATGGAACAGCAACAAAATAAATTACGAGCGACAGTAACGTACCAAAGCTCATCCATTGCATTGACGTTCTGAGCGTCTTCTTCTTAG
>NZ_JADDYG010000796.1:4374-5708 GCF_015163535.1 Vibrio sp. OPT46
GCTGTTATGGAACAGCAACAAAATAAATTACGAGCGACAGTAACGTACCAAAGCTCATCCATTGCATTGACGTTCTGAGCGTCTTCTTCTTAGGCAGTAACAAGCACACGCCTGTAAGAACAAAAAACACCATCAAAAGCGCAGTGACGTCGATAAACCACTTCCAAATCCCACCACTGTTGCGTCCTTTATGTAGATCGTTCAGCAGCGCAACAATACCGTAGTGCGTCGTTTCGACGTCTGCTGCACCAGTAGTCATATCAATAAAGACCGTAGCGTTATAACCCGGGCCTTTAAAATCCATAGAAAGCTCTCCGAGTAACAACTCACCTTGCTCAACTTCGGTATACACATCTAGTGCGGAGGGAGTGCCGCGAAGCTCGGTTTCTTTAGTCATGAAAGCCACCAGCCCTTCACGATTAGGTTGAAAGGTATCTGAATGTGAGAATAAAACTGAGTGCGGAACCGTCAGAGTATGTTGTTGAATGATAGGTTCACTGCGTTCAAACAATTCGGGGCGATTGAGGGTAATACCAGTTACTGCAAAAAACAGCGTAACTAAGAGAAGAGCCATCGAAATATAGATATGTAGGCGGCGAGCCCAAGTTTGAACACCTTTGCTTTTAAGCAACATAGAAACAATCATCACCAATAAATGTGGGGCATAATTTAGGTGATAATCATTCGTATTGGCATTTAATTTACATTGTTTACTTTTTCAATTCAGCTTGGCTTGCACATGTTTTAGCTATTTGGCCCAATGCGAGTTACCGATTGCCTACCCTCTAGATAATAACCCTATCAATTTTAATGACTCAAAATTTAATGATATTTCCAATACTAAAAAGTGGGATAGACTCCACCAAAATGCGCCTTTATGTATATTTAATGAAAAGCTTAAAAGCTATCCATAAACTAGATAAAAAAGGTAAGCTAAGAAGTTAGTGTAGGGTTAGATAGAGAAGATTTTCTGATGCTAGCCAAACGTTATGGTGTAGTTCAGAAGGAAAAATATGAACAAGAATGTTGGAATAATTCTCTTATCACTTTTCTCAAGTGTCACTTTCGCAAGTGAAAAGTTTGAAGCCAGTTTGTTTAACAACGTAAGCCAATCTATCGATAATTATGGTGCTAAGATAAAGCTGTGCGAATCTATGGCAGACCAGAATACACCTGACAAACAAACCCTAGAGTATTCAAAGAAGCATATAGAAGCATTAACTCCTGTTCTGCCGTTTTTAAGCGAGAAAGCTTTTGAGGCTTGTGTATTAAAAGAGAAGCAAGAGCTAGCATATTATCTATTAATAGCAAAAAATAACGCTTCAAGAACCTCA
>NZ_JADDYG010000796.1:5718-6212 GCF_015163535.1 Vibrio sp. OPT46
ATAGAAGCATTAACTCCTGTTCTGCCGTTTTAAGCGAGAAAGCTTTTGAGGCTTGTGTATTAAAAGAGAAGCAAGAGCTAGCATATTATCTATTAATAGCAAAAAATAACGCTTCAAGAACCTCAACATTAAAGCTTGTAGAATCGACTGAAAGCCTAACTTTTCATATCGAACCTACATCGAGAGAAAAGTTTGAAACACTGAGCAAGGTACATCAAGAATATATAGAGAAAAGCCCTTTTTTCTCCCGACCATTTGATGCATTAGCTTTTTATGAAAAGCTCATACAATAAATAGCCTTTATGACTTTAGACAAAAAATACCCGAGACTGAGCTCGGGTATTTAATAAAAATGTTCGCTATGAGTTCTGCGTCGATTCTACTTTGCGTAGCTGTGATAGATACTTAACCCAACTCTTTGCCTGATTCGATGGCTTAATCTCATTCGCTCTTTTGGCATTAGCGAGCGCATCGTCAAACCGCTTAAGTTTGTA
>NZ_JADDYG010000796.1:6222-14180 GCF_015163535.1 Vibrio sp. OPT46
ATACCCGAGACTGAGCTCGGGTATTTAATAAAAATGTTCGCTATGAGTTCTGCGTCGATTCTACTTTGCGTAGCTGGGATAGATACTTAACCCAACTCTTTGCCTGATTCGATGGCTTAATCTCATTCGCTCTTTTGGCATTAGCGAGCGCATCGTCAAACCGCTTAAGTTTGTAGTAAGCGCGAGTTTTGATAAGTGCAACATCCGCTTTACGACCTCTGACCTTATCGAGCGCGGCAATGGCATCTTTATAATGGCCTTCTTGCACCAACAGTTGAGAATAGTTCCAGTAATACTGCCTATCTAGCTGAGCTGCAATACGCCAGCTATCAATAGACTCTTCCCACTCTTTTGCCATTTGCCAATACGTTGCTTGCTGAGCTTTTAGCTTACTATTCGAGTTTACATCCTCTAGCTCGTTCATCACCAACGCAGCTCTCTCAGGAATACCTCGTTTCGCGTACAATTGTGCCAGCAGCTTTAAGTCATCTTGGCTAAGTTGTAACCCTTTCAGTTTTGCCAACGCCAAAGAGTCTAGGGCACGTTTGTTGTCATCAACCCGTAGGTATAGAGCAACAAGCTGACGCCACCATTCAATTCGTTCAGGTTCAATCACGATTAAGCGTTTGATGGTCGAGATTGCCGGCTTCCACTTTTTCAGTTCTAGCTCAGCAGAAAGCTTTATCGACAATGCGCCAAGCTTGTCTGGCTGACCAAATTTCTCATAACGAGCCATTGCTGAAAGCACTTTTTGCCACTGACTCAGTTGATAATGAGATTGGGAAATACGCAGCCATAGCTCATGCGCTTTTTGACCTTTAGGAATGTTTTGGCTCAAGGCATAGTAATGAGGTAACGCCTTAGAAAAACGTTGCTCGTTCAGCAGTATATCAGCCAACATTTTTCGGGTTTGCCATGCTTGCTCATCTTGTAGCAAACCACTATTGACTGCCAACTCAAGTTGCTTAATCGCCGCTTGAGTTTGCTCATTCTGCCAGTAAAAAATACCCAACATTCGAGCGACATAAGCTTGATCATATCCACGAGAAAGCTCCATAGCTTCAAGAGATGAAATCGCTTCTTTCAGTTTCTCTTCTTGAGCCAAATTATGTGCTCGTTGAACTCTCGCTGCGGTGTATTGGCTTAACTCACTGGCAATGGTTGAGAGTGCACTCAGGCTTAATACCGTACCGATTAAGAATTTTTTCATCATTTGGCTAACTTGAACTCCACTTTAGCGGTTTGTCCGAACTGCTCAATTGACACACCATCCTCAACTTTTGGCTGATACTTCCATTTTTTAAGCGCACGGATTGCTTCCCTTTCAAACATGCGCTCGGGCTCAGCCTCGATCACTTCAATATCTTTTGGTCGTCCAGTTGCATCGATCGTGAAACGCATAATGACATAACCTTCCACTCTACGTTTCAGCGCCTTACTTGGATAGCGAGGATCAACACGATACAACGGCAGTGCTTGCTGGTTGCCCATTGTTCCCTTCAAGTTTGGGGCGCTAATCGCGATGCCTTCAAGGGCTGTGTTTAAACCTAAAGCACTGACTGGCGTCATCTGACTCATTGGTTCCATTTGAGTGTCAGCTTGAGACAGATCCATTGGCTCCGGCGCTTGAGGTGGTTCTGGTTGCTCCGGCACTGAACGTTGACGACGCTGCACGTCTGCTTCATTCTCTACCATCACCATATCAAAACGAACGGCTTCTGAAGCTTCTGGTGCACGCTGGTTGCCTTTATCAACCATCCACGCCATAAAGCTAAACAAGCTCACAGAAATTAACAGTGATGCTGGTAGTGCAAGTAACAGCCTGCCCATTAAGGTTTCTCCGCCGCCAACGCAATGTTCTTCACACCCGCCGCCTTTGCAGCGTCCATCACTTTCACGACAGTGCCATTGTAAGCATGCTCGTCAGCTTGGATAACTAACGAGGCATCAGGCTGATCAAGTAACAGGTGCTCAATAGAGGCCTCAACACGCTCAATATCAACCACTCGTTTGTCGATGTACACATCATTCGCTGCCGTTACTGCGATAAAAATGCCCGCATCTTTTTGGCTTACTACATTAGAAGCCTGAGGGCGATTCACTTCTACACCGGATTCACGTACAAACGAACTGGTCACAATGAAGAAGATCAACATGATGAAGACGATATCAAGCATCGAGGTTAAATCGACTTGAGCTTCATCTTGTTGGTTAGGTCTGCGTCCGAGTCTCACTTTTGACTCCTTAAAGATTGTTCTAACTGGATAGCTTTTCGTTCACACACTTTGCTAAGACGAGCATGAATAAACATGCCCGCAAGCGCTGCTACCATACCTGCCATGGTTGGCAGCGTAGCAAGTGAGATACCAGAAGCCATCAATTTCGGATTGCTGCTGCCTTGCGATGCCATTACGTCAAACACCGTAATCATGCCTGTCACCGTCCCTAACAACCCTAGCATTGGGCAAACCGCCACAAGTAGCTTAATAGTCGATAGGTTTTGGCGCAGTTCGATTTGCGCTTTTGCAATCCATCCTTCACGGATTTGATGCGCGTACCAAGAGTGGTGCTCTGATCTTGCTTGCCACTGCTCACAAAGCTGTTTTTTTACCCCAGGGAAAACCGTTGTGAGATAAATAACTCGCTCCATAACCAACAGCCAGCACACCGCCACGACGGCGGCCAGCCACCATAGGATTTGACCACCTTGCTGCATAAAGCTCATCAAGGTTGTGGCCCAATCCTCACTGATCAAACCCAATGTGCTGAGTAGGATCTGCTCCATTACGCTGCGTTCTCCGCTAAGGTGTTAGAATGGCTTTTGTTACTCGGCATATCACGCTCAGCTTGTTCTGCAACTAAACCGATGCCTTGCTTTTCTAAGATACTGCGAATATTTTCTGCTTGAGAGCTCAATACGTTGTGCGCTAATAGCAAAGGCATGGCTGAAACAAGGCCAAGTACGGTAGTCACAAGTGCCATTGAAATACCACCCGCCATTACTTTCGGATCACCATTACCAAATTGAGTGATGACCTGGAAGGTTTCGATCATACCCGTTACCGTGCCTAGTAGGCCAAGCATAGGAGCTAGAGCTGCAAGAAGCTTAAGCATCGACAACCCTTTTTCTAGGTGGGTTTGCTCATCAACAACAGCTTCCAAAAGACGTAGTTCTAACGCTTCTACGCTGCGATGCTTGTCTTTCTGGTATACCGCTAGCACGCGACCCAAAGGGTTGTCTCCTGGCTGCGCTGGGGTTTTCAGTTGCTTCATGATTTTCTGGCGCGAAATCATCAGTGATGCACCACGTACGAGCGCAATCAATAGGCCGATAGCCAATAAACCAAGGATGATTTTACCGACAACGCCACCCGCATTTAGGCGATCAGCCAAAGTCGGTGAGTTTGCAAGCTGTTCAAGAAGAATGCCACGTGACGGATCAATGACAAGTGCATCAATGTCACCAGAGGAAATAGTATTCGCTGTTGGACCGTTCTCAGGCTGACGAAGATAGTTTACCGCGTCTCCGCGTTGACCATTCCACTTAACGTAGCCAGTCTTATCCAGCAGCGCCATAGAACCAAGACGAACACCATTAACCGTTTGTTCACGACCTTCGCCATTTAGCAGTGTGAAAGAGACGTTTGCCATTTCACCGCTTGCTTTGATTTGTTCTTCCATGCTGCGCCACATCGCCTGAAGTTGGGTCAACGTTGGCAGTGATTTAGCCGCAACAATAGCATCGATATCTTTCTGATATGAGTTTGCATCAACACCGGTTACTGAGCTTTTTAGCTCAGACTCTAGCTCTTTTGCGTTCTGGCGAACGACGCCAAATAACTCACCTAGGCTCCCGGTTTCTAGACGCAACTTTTCTTCTAGCTGTGCCAGTTCTGCTTCATTTTCACCGAAGGTAACACTTAATGAGTCCGCTTCTGCTTGAAGAGCAGCCCGCTCTGCCACCAATTTATTCTTTATAGTCTGTAGCTCTTGCTCTGTTTGCTTAAAACCTGATTCACGCGCGACATTGTGCGATTGCTGTTGACGATTTTCTTGCTGCGCCTTTTGTAACAACGCATCACTAGCAAAAGTTGTATGAGGCATTAATGCGGCTGTCGAGATTAATGCAACCGATAACCATTTTTTCATCATTTATTTGCCCTCCGCAGCGGTTAACGACACTGGCAGAGTTAACATGCTCGGCGCGATCTGTTTATTCGCCATAGCGAACGCTTTGTCTAGCTCTGATTTTTGCTCAGAACCCACTTGTTGCCATGCGTGTTGTTGCTGCGACCAGCTCCAAAATGTGTCACCAGATAAGCTACGCGCTACCAAAGACAAACGGCCTAAATAGAGAATGTCCGCCTCCACAACTTCATTGTCACCCAGGTTAATCTTGCCTTGGTAAACGCCAAGCTTGGTGCCGTAATCCATTTCAATTTGGTACGCTTCTAAAATACGACGAAACTTCTCTGCATCCGCAACGTCTGCACGCGTCATCATGGAATCCAGCTTTGCAATTCGCTCCTCACGTTGCGCTTTGCGTATAGGCTTGTCGTTAGCGACGAGCACTTTTAAGCCCTCAAGCATGTGATACATCAAAGGCACGACACCTTGACGAGTTTGAGCAATCTGCTCAATTTGCTCGTTCAAGCTATCAACTTCTTGATTTTGACTTTCAACAAGGCTTGCAAGATGATCGCGATAAATCTTCAAGTTACCGACTTCCTCTTGCAGCTGCTCAATTTCGGCTTCTAGAGTAAGTGATTTTTCTGCGCTTGCATCAATACGTTTTTGGCTTACCGCCGACGACTGGTTTGTTTTACTCTGCACAGCTTGTGCATCGTTTAAGTTCGCCGCGTGAGCGGGAATCAAAACCGATGATATCAACAGAGCGATACTTGATTTCATTAGATTCATACGAGTTATATTTCTGTGTTCCAAAAACGACCAAAGGGGAAGACTACCCTTCCCCTTTAATAATCAAATTGTTATCAGTACTTGAACTGGATTGTTGCCATGTAGTTGCGGCTTTCTCCAACCACAACCCCACTCGCACCTTTTTGCTCGCCATTCGTGCTACCACCACCTGCGAAGTAGTCAGTATCGAATAAGTTTTCGACATTGAATCGAGCAATAATATCCAAGTTCTCATCGTACTTATGTTTGTATGACACGCCCATATCAACGCGAGCGTAGCCATCTTTCTTGAAGGTGTTCTTTGCATCACCGTAGCGATCACCTTCATAAATCAAACCAAGGTTTAAGTTAGTGTTGTCTTGAACCTTGTAGCTAGACCATAGACTTGCCGAGAACTCTGGCACGTCTACAGGGCGGTTACCTTCATATCTTTCTGCCTTCTTAAGCTCTGCATCCAAATACATTGCAGAAGCGGTTAGCGACAACTCTGGGGTCACAAAACCTTGAGCCATTAACTCAGCGCCTTTGTGAACTTGCTCACCACCTTGCGTTTTCTTGTGTAGGAGATTGCCGCCCGCGTCTTTGCCGCTTTCAACATCCAGCGAGATGTTCTCTAACGTGATATCAAACACAGCACCAGATACAAATAAACGCTGATCAAACAGTTCCCACTTCGTACCGATTTCATAAGAGATACCACGCTCAGCGTCGAGTTTCTCACCTTCATTGATGTAGGTACGACTACCGTTGCTGACTTCACCTTGAGGCATGAAGCTTTCAGAATACTGAACGTAAACCGAGCCATTCGTCGATGGGTGGAATATCACACCTAACTTTGGAGAAACTTGGTTTTCGGTCAGTTCATCATCACGCTTTTCGTCATAACGAACACCTGCAAGCACTTGCCAGTAATCATTAATCGTCATCATATTTTGCGCGTAGATACCCCAAGTATCGTACTCAGCTGTTGGTGATTTCCTCGAACTACTATAGCTAGGCTTAGGCACCGTTTCTCCTGGCGCAATACTCGCCTCATTATGAAATGCCATAAAGCGATCATAACTGTAATCTAAGTAGTTAGCGCCCACTAACAACGTGTTTTCCGTACCGAACAAAGTAAAGTCCGTCGTCACATCTATATATGCAGTATCAAATACCCAATTATCGGAGCGATCGTTGCCTCGATGCTTAATCGTATTTAACTCTTCATACTGATCAAACTTAGGGTAAGACTCTACATCAAAACGCTTAAAGTCTTGGCGGTTGTAACCTGCTTTTACGTTCACGTTATCCGTGACTTGCGCATTAATATCGACACCGTAGTTTTCTACTTCGTTATCAATTTCAGACCACTGCGCATCCCAAATGTACTTATCACCGCGAACCGCTTTGCCATCAACAATGTATGCGCCAGAGTCCACGCTACCGTCGTCTTTCGTGCGATCGTAATGAGCCGATACCATAAAGTTGTCTGTGATATCGTACTCAACCACTAGGCCAGCTACCGTACGATCTGTTTTAGGCTCAGTGCCATCACCGTACCTGCGCCAAGAGCCGTAGCTTTCTTTGGCAAAAATTGCGCGCGCTCGCAGTGTCTCTGCATCATTTAGCGCGCCACTCACATCAAGCACAGTGCGTGAGTGATCATTCGAACCTAGATCTTGACTCAAACTTGCTTGTGTTTGAGTTGTTGGTTTTTTCGAAACCATGTTTACCAAACCACCCGGCTCAGATTTACCGTATAGCAGACCTGATGGACCTTTAAGCACTTCAACACGCTCTAAAAGCTCAATTGGCTGACGGTAGTGTGACCAGTGTTGACGACCATCACGAAGAAAACCGTCTGAACTGCTAAGTTCAAAACCACGTAGAGAGAAACGTTCGCGGTTACGGCTTGTACCACCCGCGCTAACACTTGCATCGTTACGTAGCACTTCACCAAGTGTACTTGCACGCTGCTCATCAATTACCGTTTCATCGATAACCGCTACTTGTCCCGGCGTTTCCAGCTGCGTCATTTCCATGCGCATTGCTGTACTGTTTGTATCTGCCTTGTAGCCGAACTCTCGACCTTCTACAACTACATGTTCGTCTGTTTGAACTTCCGCCACTGCAGGTGTTGCTAACACTGCACCGATCACTAACGCCAAATGGCTCTTAGTAAACATATCCTTTCACTCCGATTATTATTTTTCGGGTCACATACTTGTTGAATGCGATTCCCTCTTAATTATTTCGCGGGTGAATATAAGTGATAAGTATTACCATTTGCATTAAATTTACATTCTTTGCATTTGCAAACTTTTGTAAAGTACTCTCTGATGATGCGCCATGATAATGTGACATTAATCACAAAAATTACGACTTAATCATACTTATTGCTTGAACACTAAAGTAACCCTCAAACCGCCTTGCTCACGGTTTTTCGCCGTGACTGCTCCACCCATAATACGCATGGATTCTTTGACAATCGCAAGACCTAAACCGTAGCCACCAAGCTTTTTATCTCTAGAAGCATCTAAGCGTGTAAACGGATCAAAAATATCGACCAGCTTGTTCTCTGGAATACCAGGCCCATCATCAGATACTGACATGGTGGTGAACTGCTGCCCTTCTTTGACATAATTTTCCAGAGAAACTTCTATCTGAGATGCTGGTCCTGAATATTTAATGGCATTACCAATAAGATTGTTCAAACAACGAATGACCAGCGTTTCTTCACAAATGGCTTTAGCACATACAGCTTCTGAGCGGAAAGACAACGTCTGTTCTGACTTCAAATCTATTTTGCAACGTTCTACTTGCGGGGAGAGCAAAACTTCTAAATCACAGCGTTTCGTGGCTTTGTCGAAGCGCGCATTTTCCAAGCGACTGAACTCCAATATATCGCTGATCAAATGGTTTAGCTCTTTTGCTTCATCTTCTAGCCTTGCCACTAGGCTTTGCTCACTTTCTCCAACACGCTTTCGCAAAAGATGCAGAACCAAGTTCTGCCTCGCTAACGGCGTTCTCAATTCGTGAGAGACATCTCTTATAAG
>NZ_JADDYG010000796.1:14190-14511 GCF_015163535.1 Vibrio sp. OPT46
AGCGCGTAAACGGATCAAAAATATCGACCAGCTTGTTATCTGGAATACCAGGCCCATCATCAGATACTGACATGATGGTGAACTGCTGCCCTTCTTTGACATAATTTTCCAGAGAAACTTCTATCTGAGATGCTTGTCCTGAATATTTAATGGCATTACCAATAAGATTGTTCAAACAACGAATGACGAGCGTTTCTTCACAAAAAGCTTTAGCACATACAGCTTCTGAGCGGAAAGACAACGTCTGTTCTGACTTCAAATCTATTTTGCAACGCTCTACTTGCGGGGAGAGCAAAACTTCTAAATCACAGCGTTTCGTGG
>NZ_JADDYG010000796.1:14630-17659 GCF_015163535.1 Vibrio sp. OPT46
ACCTTGTCACTAGACTTTGCTCACTTTCTCCAACACGCTTTCGCAAAAGATGCAGAACCAAGTTCTGCCTCGCTAACGGCGTTCTCAATTCGTGAGAGACATCTCTTATAAGCAGTCGCTGCTTTTCAGCGAGAGAATGAATCTGTTGCGTCATGTGATCGAAATCTTGCGCTAACTCGTTAAACTCACGCGTGCTCGACTTCAGCTCTTTCACGACACTGACATTAAAATCGCCATTAGATAGCTTTTTGCTTGCTTCTCTCAATCGATCCAATGGTTGCTGTAAGTTACGTGCCATTAGCAGCGAAAAGAGCGCCAAAATAACCACTGCAATCACGACTTTGAGAATAGAGAAATACAGAATGAAGTCATTTGCAGGGTGCAGTCGATGTGGCAATTGAATCACTAAAGTATTGCCATGAACTAAAGGAATATTGATGATGGGGCGATTCACTTTCCCCTCAAGTTGATCATCAATGCTTCTCTTAAATTGAAGTTTGAACTCGAAGTGCGGATGCATCAGACGGTGCGTAACTGGTTGCTGATGTTCATTCAACACAAATAAATAAAAGTTTTGCGCATTTGCCCAGTCAGCAAGTTCGTCCATGTCTCCGTGCTCAATCAATACATTGGCTTGATGTGCAAGGTCTAGCATTTCTTCTCGCACACTATCGGGCACTTTCAACATGGCTTTCACCAGAGCTTGTTCCGCTAAGGATTGCACGACCAAAATACTAATGACAATTGCGGTCATGCAACTAAATAACTTGAACGCTAAGCTATCTTTACGTTTTGCAATAAAAGGTGGACATCGGAGCTTCATTAACGGTTTACAGCCTCTAAATAACTGTAACCTTTGCCACGGAAGGTTTTGATATGTTGCTTGGAAAGCCCCGCTTCAACTAACTTGCGACGTATGTTACTGATGTGCATATCAAGGTTGCGATCAAAAGGACTCAGCTCTTTCTTTAACACTTCAGTTTGAAGCTCTGCTTTTGAAATCACGACTCCTTGGTTTTTTACCAAGTAGCTCAATAGTTCAGCTTCCGTACTTGTGAGGGGTAAGCTATTAAGCTGGTCGCTGATCGTTTGAACGGTACTACACATCGTCTGACGTTGACGTTCCAAGCCAACACGACGAAGAATCGCTTTGATGCGCATTAGAAGCTCAGCGACATTAAAGGGCTTTCCGATATACTGATCGGCCCCCGCTTGGTAACCATCAAGCATCGAGTTTTCATCGTTGAGAGCGGTAAGCATTAGAATAGGTGTCGCGAAGCGCTGACAGATCCTACGAGCAACTTGCATGCCGTTAAGGTTTGGTAACATGACATCAAGCAATACAAGATCTACAGGCGTTTTTTCCATATATTGCAGCGCACTTTCACCGCAATGCACAGAAGATACGATGTAGCCCTCCTCTTGCAAAACCGCTTCTAACAGCTCACACAAAGGAACGTCATCATCGACTATCAAAACTCGTGACATTACCACTCACCATTCAAATAAAAATGGTTCGCATTTTATTACTCATTTACCAATTAAACAACTACACACTCTAAGGCTTTAAGTCCACAGGACTCAGTCCAAGAAGCAGCAACGTACTATTAGAGTTTAATGTTCACTTGTACTAAAGGTTCCTAACAATATGCACCTAGATATATCTTCATAGAAAAAACGAGTACAATCAGGCAACCGCAAAGCAAAAGATAAAGCGAATGGAAACGTTATTAATTGGTCACCGTGGCGTGGCAGGTTCATACCCTGAGAATACAAAAATAAGCATTCAGGCAGCCATTGACCTGGGGTTGAAGTGGGTGGAAGTGGATATACAGCCTACCAAAGATAATGTTTTAGTGGTTTGCCATGATCATACCGTCAATCGATGCAGCAATGGACAAGGGCGTGTTGATGAGCTCACCCTGGAAGACTTAAAAGCATTAGATTTCGGTAGTTGGTTTAGCACAGACTTTTCAGGCGAGAAGATCGTGACACTAGATGAACTGCTCACTTTAGCTACTGAGAATAAGCTTAACTTGAATATCGAAGTTAAAGTAGACAACCATCCAGCGGAAGAAGTGGCGCAGACTCTCGCCAATGCGTTAACAAAAAGTCCAATGCCGCAAGAGAATGTACTCCTATCGAGCTTTAGTCATGACGTCATTAGAGCGATGCACAAATACTGCAGTGGCTACCGATTGGGTGTGTTAAGTGAATTCTTTACGAGAAAAGATAAACGCCTTTTGGAAGAAGTTAGTGCCTATAGCTGCAACCTAAATATTAACTGGGTTCGTACTCGCCAGATAAACAAACTCCAACAAGCCGGTTACAAAGTGATGTGCTATACGGTGAACAATCCAAATAAACTGAAATACCTGCCTCAGTTAGACGGTATTTTTAGTGATCATCCACAGCGCTTTATGCCATAGCCTATAAGAGCCAGAACATTAAAGGGGACCTTTTGTTACCACTCAATCTGAATTGGTGTCCCCATCTCGACAAGCTGGATAAATTCGTCCATCTCCTCGTTGGTAATCGCAATACACCCATTAGTCCAATCAAAACTTTGGATGTAAATCGGCAACTGACTCTCACCGTTTTTTAAGCCATGAATTTTGATGTTCCCTCCAGGGGACACACCTCGGCGCTTCGCTTCCAACGTATCAATCGCATCAGGGTAACTGATATGCACAGAACGATAAAAAGCAGAGTCCTCTATAACATAATCTAGAGTGTATTCGCCCTCTGGCGTGCGATTGTCTCCCTCTTCTTGTTTATGTCCTTGCGGGTTCGCTCCTAAAGCAATTCGGTATTCTTTTAGCACTGCTCCTTGTTCCATCAAATACATTCGACGCTTAGACTTGTCGACTTTAACAAGGTCAACAGCTGCGTGAGTGCCCGAAGCAAACACACAACACAAGAACATAGAGAACCATTTTACTGACATTGTCGTAACGCCTAAGCTAATAAAGTGAACAAGAAAAGAGCGATAATGCTAGTCAGTTAATGCTCGTAAAGCAAACAGTATC
>NZ_JADDYG010000796.1:17669-21968 GCF_015163535.1 Vibrio sp. OPT46
TGTGCGATTGTCTCCCTCTTCTTGTTTATGTCCTTGAGGGTTCGCTCCTAAAGCAATTCGGTATTCTTTTAGCACTGCTCCTTGTTCCATCAAATACATTCGACGCTTAGACTTGTCGACTTTAACGAGGTCAACAGCTGCGTGAGTGCCAGAAGCAAACACACAACACAAGAACATAGAGCACCATTTTACTGACATTGTCGTAACGCCTAAGCTAATAAAGTGAACAAGAAAAGAGCGATAATGCTAGTCAGTTAATGCTCGTAAAGCAAACAGTATCTAATGCGGAACCGTAAGATAGCACTCGCTGAAAGGCGTACTTCTTGTTGTTGTTTGATACAACAAAAGTCAAAGAGAAGATTTCTCTATTCATTGCGGCTAAGTTGCATTACTTTATAAGCATATTTATTTATAAAGTCCGTACTTTTTGAGAGGGAACCATGATTAACATTGCTTTTTTTAGTGCAAAATCCTACGACGAAGCCTCTTTTAATAAAATTAAAAATAACCGCGATTTTGAATTTCACTATCACGACTTCCGACTAACCGAAAAAACAGCCAAGATGGCGCACGGCAGTGATGTCGTATGTGCGTTTGTTAATGATGATCTTTCAGCTCCTGTCCTTAAACAGCTTTCTCTGGGCGGGACCAAGCTTATTGCTATGCGCTGCGCGGGATATGATAAAGTTGATCAACAAGCAGCCAAAGAACTAGGCTTACAAGTGGTTCGAGTTCCTGCTTACTCACCAGAAGCAGTGGCAGAGCACACGGTTGGTTTAATGATGTGCCTAAACCGCCGCCTTCACAAGGCCTACCAACGCACACGTGACGCCAACTTCTCGCTAGAGGGTCTTGTTGGCTTTAACTTTTTCGGAAAAACCGTTGGTGTTATTGGTACGGGTAAGATTGGTATCGCGACGATGCGTATCTTCAAAGGGCTTGGCATGGAACTGCTTTGCTACGACCCCTACGAAAACCCATTAGCGCTAGAAATGGGAGCCCGTTACTGTTCGCTTGAAGAAATCTACGCTAATGCGGATATTATCTCTCTCCATTGTCCAATGAGTGAAGAAAACTATCACTTATTGAACGAAAAAGCCTTCGCGCAAATGAAAGATGGTGTAATGATCATTAACACCAGTCGAGGCGAGTTGCTAGATTCACTAGCGGCGATAGAAGCGTTGAAACAAGGTAAGATTGGTGCGCTTGGCCTAGACGTGTATGACAATGAAAAAGACTTATTCTTCCAAGATAAATCTAACGATGTCATTGTCGATGATGTTTTCCGCCGTTTATCGGCTTGTCATAACGTGCTGTTTACTGGCCACCAAGCATTCTTGACTCACGAAGCACTTAATAACATTGCCTCTGTGACGCTTGATAACGTCGAAGCCTTTTTCTCTGGTAACGTATCGGGCAATGAACTGATTAACTAAAGCCAGACAATCGAGAAGTATAGTAGAGCGTGTGATCTCAGCTATGCTATACTCCTCGACTATTTAAAATTTGAGCCAAATTACCATGAGCATAAAAACTGATATTCAAAAGCTGCACAACCGTTTAGATACATGCCAACGTAAACTTGATGCGGCACGTTCTCGTGGTGATCACGAAATGATTACAAAGTTCACGGATGAAGTAGAACAGCTTACCAAAAAGCTTAACCAGTTAAAGCACAAGCAAAACTATGAGCTGAACAAAGAACGTAAAAGCTTACTTGATATGCCTTTCTCTCGTGAAATCACCAAAGCAGAACAAGCGGACATCGGCAAACTGAAAAAACGCGTACGCGGCTTAGTAATCGTTCATCCATTAACAAAAGTTGGTAAAGAACTTCGCCTTGATGTGATGACAGGCTTTGCGCCAAAAGAGTTTTAAAACTCGCATTAACATTTATGGAGCCCAAGCATTTGCTTGGGCTTTTTATTTTGTACTGCTTCATTAGATTTCATCGAAATATCAATCCATAAGCTATTAAAAAGGCCAGCGACAAAAGCCACTGACCTATTTCGACCAATATCGTCCGCATTATATCTCAACGTTACGACAGTTGCTGCAACTTGTGCTCCACAACGGGATCATTCGGAACCAACTGCTGAGCGACTTCCAAAAGTTGTACTGCATCTTGCGGGTTGTCATACTCATGCTTAAGTGCAATATCAACAAGTGGCTGAATATCGATTTGTGCTTGATGCTCCTTCACATGTTCTTTCTTTTCTTCAATTAGTACATTATGAGCGGTACTCAGTAAGTTTAAACGATGCTGTGAGCTCGCATTCGCCTTGTTAAGGCACTGATAGTAATCTTCTTTTAAGCGCAGCGTTTTGGTCTGATGACGAAACTGCGCTATATCTATCTTCTGATAACGTATAAAGTCTACGGCCACTTGCTTATAAAAACCGAATTTATTCAAATACGTCGCGTGGGTACCATGTCCCATCCCGAAGACTCTTAAGTGAGTGAGCTCTGGGTAACGTTTGGCGTGAAGGCGGTCGATTTCATTAGTTGGATCATAAATGATATAGCCTTTTGCATCGCCAAGGTCGAGGTCGTGATACTTTCCTTCCCAATCAAATTGTTGGGCAAGTTCAGTACTTGACCTATCATCCCATGGCACCAGCACTTTGTTTTTTGTGCTGACCGGGTGAAACATCAATACTTGATCCAACTTTAATAGATTAGAAAAGGCACCAATAGCAAAACCACCGCGGCTAAGCCCATAACCTAAACGACATTCAAAAGGCTCAAGTAAAGTTGACAGTTGCTCTAGAAAGAAAATCAAATTACGGCTGCGAAACCAGTTACTTTTCCCAAGATGCTGAAATGAAATAATATTTACTTTTTGTTTCTGGGCTAAGCGATAACCCCAAGGCGCAAAGTCTGAGTGTAAGTCCTGTACTTGTAGATTCGTACCAGCAGGGGAAAAGGTGAACAACAACGGTTTATTGCGGTCGACAAACTCATACTTAACAAATACATCATCAAGTAAGTCCTCCCCGGACATCGGTAGCCTGGTTTGCTGTTCTTCACGAGAAAGAACCAGCCATTCATCCAACCAGTACAGTAACTTCATTAATCCTCCATCTAAATTGCGCCTAGCAATTGTGTTAAAAATCTAGTTTTTAGTGTGTGATCATCTCCCCCTGGTTACAGGGGACTCTGATATCAGTCCTCTTTTAAAACAAAGCGTGAATTTGCTTATTAAATTGGTCAATATCTAAGGTTTGATGGCGAACAAACTCCTGCGCCACCAGATTAAAAAATTCTAATTTATCTAATTGTGCGAATTGAGTGCCGTGTCCCATACCGACGACTTTTAAATGGGTAAGCTCGGGATAACGTTCAGCATGAAGACGATCAATGCGATTGGATGGGTCATAAATAATATAACCTTTGGCATTGCCCAAATCTCTATCATGATAGCCGCTTTCCCAAGCAAACTGCTGAGCAAGCTCAGTACTCGGCCGATCATCCCAAGGCACTAACGCTTTATTTTTTGTGCTAACAGGATAAAACAACAAAAGATTTTCTAGTTTCAGCAAGTTAGCGAACGCGCCAATTGCAAAGCCACCTCGACTTTGCCCATAACCCAAACGACATTTGAAGGGATGAAGCAACTCAGATAGCTGCTCCAGAAAGAAAATCAAATTCCGACTACGGAACCAATTACTTTGTCCTAAATGTTGAAAGGCAATAATGTTTACTTGTTGTTGTATTCCGAGCTCGTAGCCCCAAGGAGAAAAATCCGGAGTTAAATCTTGTACCTGCACATCAGTACCGGAAGGAGAAAATGTAAACAACAATGGCTTGTTAAGATCGACGAGTTCATACTTCACAAACACATCATCAAGTAAATCGTAGCCAGAGATAGGTAAAGCCATCTCTTGTTCTTGTTGAGTAAGAGCTTGCCATTCATCTAACCAGTAAAGTAGCTTCATTTTTTCTCCAAGTGCATCCGCAGTATTTAGACTGGAACTCTATCAAAATGCGTTTAAGCATCCCACGTTGAGATTTAAAAAAGCTCTATTTGAAGCCCAAATGGCGTATGGAAATGTCTTCGATTGAAGGTATTACTGCGTAAACTAAACCCAAAGTAGGTACGCAAAAACTTGAAGAAAGAGCTAGAGAAAAACCAATTAGAAGTTTCGATAACAGCGGTTAAAAAACAGCAGATACAAAAAAACCGCTGTAAGAACAGCGGTTTTTTTAAAAGTGGCGGAGAGATAGGGATTTGAACCCTAGATACGCTATTAACGTATGCCGGTTTTCAAGACCGGTGCTTTCAACCACTCAGCCATC
>NZ_JADDYG010000796.1:21978-22612 GCF_015163535.1 Vibrio sp. OPT46
CTTAAGAAAGCTCTATTTGAAGCCCAAATGAGACGTATGGAAATGTCTTCGATTGAAGGTATTACTGCGTAAACTAAACCCAAAGTAGGTACGCAAAAACTTGGAGAAAGAGCTAGAGAAAAATCAATTAGAAGTTTCGATAACAGCGGTTAAAAAACAGCAGATACAAAAAAACCGCTGTAAGAACAGCGGTTTTTTTTTAAAAGTGGCGGAGAGATAGGGATTTGAACCCTAGATACGCTATTAACGTATGCCGGTTTTCAAGACCGGTGCTTTCAACCACTCAGCCATCTCTCCACAAATTGTCACTAAAACTTAGTCTTATACTATTGATGCTAATTTTTAGTTTTGCCTTCAGTTATCTCAATTAAAGAGAACTTGAAAGCGATGTTTAAAGCCTGGCGATGTCCTACTCTCACATGGGGAAGCCCCACACTACCATCGGCGCTATTTCGTTTCACTTCTGAGTTCGGCATGGAAATCAGGTGGGTCCAAAACGCTATGGTCGCCAAGCAAATTCTTTAATCTGGAAAGCCGTTTTTTAATTCTCGTTCTTACACATTCAATGTTCTTTCATTGAGTCCATCAAAACCCCTTGGGTGTTGTATGGTTAAGCCTCACGGGCAATTAGTAC
>NZ_JADDYG010000085.1:0-289 GCF_015163535.1 Vibrio sp. OPT46
TTGGTAGTCGTAGTAGCTCTAGTTCACACTTCTTTAACGACTTAACATACGACACTAGAGAACAACTTCCTTGGGCCTTAGGTGGTATCATTGACAAGGACAAAGTGGCACATCCAGCTTATGGTAAAAAATTCCTTATTTCGGATGGCCATATTCAAGGTGTGGAAGAAGGATACAACTACCTTACCGTCTTAATGACAGAAGACTTTTCAAAGTCAATCACACAAGTTCGAGCGACTATCAGAGATGATTTGGGATATACCGATCATACTCATACAAAAGTCATTAA
>NZ_JADDYG010000797.1:0-316 GCF_015163535.1 Vibrio sp. OPT46
TAAATTCTTTAATTTTAGAGACATAAATTGACAATCTTATTTTTAGTGTTTTTTTTGATCTCTATTCTGGCTAACTGATTTTTTCTAGTCTATAAATCAAATATCGGCAATTTCAAAATAACTGCCGAAAAAATTATTTTAATTTCAATATTATAAATAGTTGGCTTTATACTATGGATATTGGCTTTTTCTGCCTGTTAAAAGGCTTTCATATTACACCACACTTGAGTGCCGCGCTTACCTCTATTAAGGAGACTGCGTGGCTGCCATATGTCAAACGATCTTGCCATCGAGGGGATTGGCAAGCGCTTGCTTT
>NZ_JADDYG010000798.1:0-461 GCF_015163535.1 Vibrio sp. OPT46
TAATAAGTATCTTTATATTGACTAGACCCTGACAACGTATGCATATACATTGGGTTGTAGTTAATCCAGATTTTATCGGTTAATTCAATTTTTGAGTACATACCCACAACAGTGAAAGTACCTGGAATTTCATAACCTTTGTCATCACCACTAAAATCATTAGCAATAGTGATACCCGCACCAGCTAAAGGAAATAGCTGCAACATACCAAACTTAGGTAGACCTTGAATAAAGCTATAAGATGCATCTAATTTATCGTTATCAACGTCGTAGTTTACATCTAATTGACGGCCTAGACCTTTTGCGACTTCTACTTGGAAATTACGTAGTCGGAAAGAGTCAATGCTGTCATCAACGTTGGCATATATTGGATCGTCATTGTCGCGAATGCCAAATAGCTCACCACCAATGCCTTTCATTTCAATGATGTTCATCGCCATGGTACCAGGCTGGCTAGATTG
>NZ_JADDYG010000799.1:0-467 GCF_015163535.1 Vibrio sp. OPT46
CCTCGTGACGTCAGCCAGCGTGTTGCGTTCTTATCGGCAATCGAAAACCTAGAGTTCGACCCAGCAGATGGTGCAGCCAAAATCATCGTTAACTCACGAACGGGCACCATCGTAATTGGTAAGCATGTGCGTCTTAAACCTGCAGCAGTAACGCATGGCGGCATGACGGTTGCGATCAAAGAAAACCTGAATGTTAGCCAACCTAACGGCTTTTCTGGTGGGCAAACCGTTGTCGTACCAGACTCGGATATCGAAGTCAGCGAAGAGCAGGGCAAGATGTTTAAGTTTGAGCCAGGCTTAACGTTGGATGACTTGGTCCGTGCAGTGAATCAAGTCGGCGCAGCGCCGTCGGATTTGATGGCTATCTTGCAAGCATTGAAACAAGCTGGTGCCATTGAAGGCCAGTTGATCATCATTTAATGGTTAGGAGGTAGGTATAATGAACAATCCTAACGACATTGGTTTTA
>NZ_JADDYG010000800.1:0-275 GCF_015163535.1 Vibrio sp. OPT46
AGTTCTTTGCGACCGCGTTGCATCTTAGCATTGCACAAACGATAGTTAATATTTTTCGAATCCAGATAACGTTGAGCATCTTTGCAGTGAGGGCATTTGTCTTTGACGTAAAGGACGACACGTTTCATTGAGTTTCTCTCCATTATCATTGGGAGGCGAAGTTTAACGGCCTTTCACCATAAATGAAAGGCGAAAGCTAAGGTGAAACTGTCCTTTATCTCAGGTATATTGAGCGCCTTTATTTTGTCATAACAGACGTTAACTCTATGCATCCG
>NZ_JADDYG010000801.1:0-2285 GCF_015163535.1 Vibrio sp. OPT46
GAGGCTAATCTTGAATTAGTTTCACGGTTAGGTATTAATCATCGTGACGTTAGGCTTAATTCAAAAGAAAGCTATGTTTCAGACCGTAGCGCTAGGCTTTTAGAGAAAAAGTTAAAGGTAGCTCGAGGTTGGCTAGACGCAGAACATGAAATTATTAGCCAAACTCAACTTCTAACAATTAGAGCCAACAATGTTTCGGCGCTTATTGTTTCTCCTGGCTTTACTAAACAGTCAAAGCACTTTCTCTCTAAGATAGTTTCATCTACACCTATGAGCGGATATCAATTTTTGTTTGATGAAATCACTTTCGAAGAGCAGTCCTATTACTTACGTAAAATGGAAGAGTTCTTGGAAATTGAAAGAGCATGTCTTGATGATGAGGCATTTATGGAAGGGCTCTACTAGCGAGAAAAGTCGAAGTCATTATCAGGACGCTGTTGTTTGATACCAATGGCGTCCTTTTCATTTACTGGTCCAGTTATACAAGATTCTAGCCTCTGATTTATTGTTTGTTGACTAGGTTCAAGTACATTAGCTTTCTCAACACTCTTCAAGCTAATATGGTCAAATCTCCTGCCAAACTTTGTCTCAAATTCATTCAGAAAGAAATTGATATCTTGTACAGCATTTGGATTAACTTGCCATTTTGTTAGCAAACTTGGCAAATTTGTAAAACTGGTATTATCGAATTCACTTCTTCGAGCTGGTGGTATTGCACTTAGTCTGATTTGTAGAATGGTGCCGATCATTCTATTTTGTAGTTGGAGAATATCTTGTTGTTTTTGAAAATTCTGACTTGAGAACTTTTCAACTGACACTTTGAGTTTTTCTAAATCCATTTTTTAGCCTAACTCAAGCTGTGCAAAGGCAAGTGGTCTAACAGATGACTGAAGAATAGCCTTCTTGAACCAGGTCATTGTCATATGATAGTCATAGTTACAAGACACGATTTTTTCAGCGTAGTGGTCATGAGGATAATTCATAGCGATTGACTTAAGGATTTCATAGTCAAATATTTCTAACTTTAGATCTTCAAATCGTTGATCTAAAGAGTTTTTAATTTCAGGTAGAGGTAGCTCATCACCGCTTTGAATTTTCTTTATGATTTTCTTGTCATTTTCAAGAACATTTAAGAGCAAGTACTCTGAAATAGAAAGCACATAGCTTGTAAAATTTGGTAATGTCTTTAGAGAGATTGGGTTCATATATTTTTTGTTTTAAGCTTGTGCCCATCGGTTCTATTGATGGCAAAGGTAACTCCTCTTTGCTTCACCAGGAACCAGTCCAGTCTTTATAAATCTTGCTTATGTATCAATATAAGATATACATAAACAAGGGTATTTGCCATTTTTTTGACAACTAACGTACTACTTTGGGGGCGATATGAGTGTAAATTCATGGGAATTTCAACCAGACAACGAGTTTTCTGACATAACAGATGATCTGAATCATCAGGATGTAGTATCAGAAAAAACCTCAGATCGAATTGTTAATGTACACGATAAACACCTAAGCCCACAAAGTACAACTTTGCAAAGCAATGATGTCTGTTTGAACGCCTTTAATCAACAAAAGCAGGACGTTCGTCTATCTGAAGTTGGCGGCAAGTCACAATCAGTGCAACCTTCTGCCACAAAATCAAACGCTTACTTCCACCCAAATAGTCAAATTAATCTCTATAACAAGTCATTAAATTGTGCAGCGGTGATTCGATTAGGAAACATAGCTAACAACCTAATTTCAATTGTTGTAGACATTTGCCCAGAACATAACGGTTGCTCAAGTGATTGGAACAACAAAATCTCAGTTGCCTTTTCTCACACTGAACTTATTCAAGCTTATTCCCTATTTCTTCAAAACCTTAAATGCCTTGATTTCAAGTTAAAGTTTCACCAACAACAAACTGGACCATTGTCTATAGGATTTAAAGAGAGCTCGATTTATGTAAGCACAATCATCTCCGGTAAAACAATAAGCCTTACAGGAAACATCGCCCAAAAGATAAAGTTTATGGCCCAATTAGAAGTGGCTACAAAACACTACTTCGCTACTGCGTTTCCAGATTTGGACCAAGAACGAATTCTGCGTCAGATAGCTTTGATTTAGTGTTTTTGTAGTTCGATATTTGAAGCTTCTAGGTGACCAGTAGCTCTCAGATATCTTTTAACAGTACCCATATTTGTCCAATCACCAATAGACATAAGGTCGACTGCATTCATCTTATGAACGACATGCCCATCAACTACCGCTCCACAACGTGCCGAATGCCCTGACCAACAACGACC
>NZ_JADDYG010000802.1:0-311 GCF_015163535.1 Vibrio sp. OPT46
GTTGGCTCATTTATGATGGGCTTATTGATAGCAGCTTTCGATAATGAACTTTTGGCAACGGAACCTTGGCGACAAGTGATTGGCTTGGGTTTTTTAGGCGCACTAACGACGTTTTCCACCTTCTCGATGGATAATGTGTTGCTCATGCAGCAGGGCGCTTTCTTTAAGATGGGGTTGAACGTATTGTTGAATGTCGTGTTAAGTATTTCAGCTGCGTGGATAGGCTTTCAATTATTGATGCGCAGCTAGCAAAGTAGTTAAAAATTGAACAGGTCGGCTTGGTTTCACCAAGCCGTTTTTATATACTGACA
>NZ_JADDYG010000803.1:0-296 GCF_015163535.1 Vibrio sp. OPT46
GGTGGTGCAAAGTATGTTCAAAACTTCATGGGGCTATCCTTGTCCTATGGTCGTGGTCCTAAGTCTGAGTTCGAGCACCAGTCCAAAACCAACCCAAATCTGACTTTTGATGAGAAAGCCTTGTTAAGCCATTGCGTTTGTATCTGGAAGGTCTACTACAGACGAATGATTGAGCTGAATGCTATTGATTACGACCACATTCTCGTCCATGCGGTAAAAATTCTCACACATGATGTAGGTTTTAGAACCTGGTTGCAAAACCAGTTTAAAGCAGTACTTGCCGATGAGCATCAGGA
>NZ_JADDYG010000086.1:0-223 GCF_015163535.1 Vibrio sp. OPT46
TCCAAGAAGTTTGGTCTCATTGGCAAACTCTGAATGCAGCAATGATTGCTTTTACAGCAAGCTTATTGGCGGTTTATGCGGCTAAATATCACGAAGAACAGAATCGAGAGAGCCAACTTTTAGCAGCAAGAGCATTGTTACCTCAAACTCTGTCTGACTTAACTAAATACACAACTGAGATGGCTAGCTTCTACACCGAATCAATTGAATTTTGGAAAGGTAT
>NZ_JADDYG010000804.1:0-479 GCF_015163535.1 Vibrio sp. OPT46
CTTCAATCAACGTGTCAAGTTTCTCTGTACTATCTAGATGTGGCATGGTGATAATATGAGCGACATCACCAGAATTAGCTAATGAGTGCTTTCGCCAGATGGGCTCTGATGGGCAAGGAAATACAACAGTATTGGAATTTTTGTTACGCCAAGCATTTATCCCTGCTTCTTGGAAGCGCTGCACTGTATATGCAGCCATGTCTAAGCAAAGCTGTACTTTGTCTTGCCAGTCTGAAAATGAATGACTTTTGATTGCAGTCCACATGAATAGGGCACTATGACCGTTTCTTGAGCCGCTGATGGTTTGATCGCGTGAAGAAATGTAATCAACCTCGACTGAAATCTGATCAACCATATGCCGCTTGGCAAGCACGATTCCACATGGGATCGGGGAGCCTATCATCTTATGGCCAGAGACGCTGATTGAATCAATACCATCTTCAAAGGAGTGGGGATGTGGTTTTTCAACAAATGGCATG
>NZ_JADDYG010000804.1:522-777 GCF_015163535.1 Vibrio sp. OPT46
ATCATTCCACTTAATGCGGCATCTGCGTGAATATAGTAGTTCTCTCTCTCTAAACCTATTGCTGCGATATCGTGCTGAATGCGCTTAATATCATCTGTTGCACCACGCATAGTGGTTCCTATATTGGCAAAAATAATAGGGTTATTCTGTTTGTCTTTTTTTATTCGTTTGACAAGTTGATGATAATCTATCTCCCCATTGGACAATGAAGGGATTTTTCTAGATTTAATATTGAGTAATTTAGCGATCTTATCG
>NZ_JADDYG010000804.1:798-1059 GCF_015163535.1 Vibrio sp. OPT46
ACCGAGTAATGTGTTTCTTCAGAATAATAAATATAGCCGGTTGGAAATAGCTCGCGAGCTAAATAACATGAAAATAAGTTACCTTCAGTGCCTCCATTTGAGATATACCCCCAGCTTTCTTGATGAGATATCTTAAATAGTTGGGAAAAAAAACGCATCACATCTTTCTCAAATTCAAATGAATTGAGTTTGTAATTACTCTCTTCCCTCCAATCACCACAGTTATTAATGGAGAATTTCATGAACTTGTCTAGTATCGAG
>NZ_JADDYG010000804.1:1102-2231 GCF_015163535.1 Vibrio sp. OPT46
TAATCAAAACTTGCAGATTCAGGATAGCCTACATTAAAGTATTGATTTTCCATGCAGTATAGCCAGAATTCATTGAGCCTATCTAGATCTTCATTGGATAGTTTCATTACGTTGCCTGTTGAGTCTTTTTAATGGGCTAAGGTACAGGTCACTACCATGTACACTTACACTTTGTGAGTAATTCGTACCCTGAGTAGAATCCTTCTCTATTTTATTTTTAAAACTGTCTACCGGGTAATACTTGGAGCTTAGTTGTTTCATGTGTCTAAGCTTGAAACTATTTAAAGTTAGTATTTAGTTTGAAAAATTTCAGTCTAATACCATCGTTTTTTCGGTTTTTATATTACTTTCTGTTATTATTTTCTTTGATAGAAATGTAAATGGCCTTCAAAGAATTATTATATTTTTCGAGTATTTTTCTGATATTTCAAATTTTTCCGTTGAGCTACGTTTTGTCTTTAGAAGTAAGTTTTTCAAGATAACCAACAGCGGTTTCGTTGTATGAGAAAAAGTCTTAGCGAACAGAGGATGGTTGACGTTACGGATACAAACTGGCGTCGACACTTCCCAATTATTTAAAGTCAATGTGTTTATATAAACGTTGCATCTTATGTCACATTGACCAAATTCTTATTGTTTTAGCTTTGCTTGAGAGATAGCCTCAAGTAACGTTTTTAATTTATCTAATTAATAATAATAAGCTTTTTGTTGCAAATGATTATCGTTTGCAAAATAATGGCACCTAACCGATGAATTGTCAACAAAGTGAAAGCTGATGAGTGATTTAACACCAATGCAGGCCGCATGTTGGTTTGGAAGAGAAGCTAATGCCAAACTTGGCGGTGTTGCATCCCACCTTTACACCGAATTCGATGGCGAGAACATCAACTTAGAGAAGCTCAATTTAGCTCTAGTAAGTTTGTACCACAGACATGAAATGCTAAGACTTAAAGTTGATGAATTCGGCCTTGGTTCTATCGTAGATGTGCCCAACCATAGCCTGTTAGAAATCGACGACTTTAGCCTGCTATCTAAAGATGAGCAGAATCAAGCATTGAGTCGTAAGAGAGATAAGTGGGCCCATCAGATGCTTGATTTGACTCAAGGTCAAGCGGCAAAGTTCTCCGTG
>NZ_JADDYG010000805.1:0-693 GCF_015163535.1 Vibrio sp. OPT46
AACAGTAAGATCGTTTTTGCTGTTGTTCTCGGTCATGATACTGATACACACAATAAGAAATTGTACCAAATGTAACATTGTAGGCTTAAATGTGCCAGTAAGTAAGCAAACCAACCTTATACATACTTATACAGACTTATCCACAACCGAAAGCGTCCTAGATGGCACGGTAAGTCGTCCTAAGCGATCTTCAAATCTTCCTAAATGTAATAGTGTTTCGTCCTAGATGATCTTAAACGAATTCCTAACTACTTGAATTATAAAAACATAGATAAGTTATCAACACCCTAATAAGATCTTAAAAAAGATCTTAATAAGATCAATAAAAATATTATTATTAAATAGTGTCTAGAAATTAATCAGTTAGAAGGGTAAAGGGACGATCTTGGAGAACAAAGAAGTAGTAATAGTTCTTTTTTTGCATGTTAACTCAAAAAGCCACTCAGTAGAGCTATATGAGCTAATTTGCTCTATTTAGACACATATACCGGGTTGTGTCCAATCATAAGCATAGAGGCGCTCTCAGCTTGCATTTGCCCTAAATTTTCAATGACGATCTTTAGATAATTCATTTAATTAACCATTTGGTTTAAGGATCATACGCACGAACACAATGGGTTTAATCTTCCGAGGCTCTCCAGAACCATCATGTCATATAAACAAATAAAGTTAAAAAATCATACACAAACAACT
>NZ_JADDYG010000805.1:893-1019 GCF_015163535.1 Vibrio sp. OPT46
AATTCAAATGGTAGATGAACTTGATATTGAGCCTGGCCTAAAGTTCCAGGCTAAGATGGGATCATTTAAGAAGGAATTGGATGTAGCTATATCAGCTATAGGAAAACCAGAATCACGTGCCAAGTT
>NZ_JADDYG010000806.1:0-238 GCF_015163535.1 Vibrio sp. OPT46
TTGGCAAATCCACTGACCACAAAAGAAATTTTGAGCTCAGTGCTTGATGAACAACGCGAAATCGCCAAGCAAGCACCAAATTTGATGAAAAGAATTCAGCAGCTGGTTGTTGATATTCAATCGTCTTAACGGCCAGATCAAGTTACATCAATTTGAAATTTTTTTTCGTTTTGATGTAACTCAAACATCATTATCGTGCGACTAGCGCAACAAAACTTCGTTTACACATCCAATTCTG
>NZ_JADDYG010000807.1:0-214 GCF_015163535.1 Vibrio sp. OPT46
ATCTCGTGTACGGCGAAGAAGTTCTTGGCGCTGCTCGTGCCCCTCCTTATTTTGCTTAATTTCCAAACTATTCCACACTCAAAATTATTGAGTTCATTTCCGCACCTAGTGTGTCAGGAACAATAACTTAGTGAAACTCGAATCTGAGCAATACCGCCTTTGGTTAATGCCAGTAAAATTAGGAAAAATACAATGTCATCAAAACACGTTTTAG
>NZ_JADDYG010000808.1:0-283 GCF_015163535.1 Vibrio sp. OPT46
TTAGAACGACTCATTGTATATTAATCTTTACACTTTATTAGAAATTATCAGTATTAGATCGGGCAACGGCGGACCGAAACCAACACCATATTTGTATTGCCGTCGATATTGTAGGATCTTTAGCAGAAGATCAAGCAAAGTGTAAGGATAAAAAACCACACATGTAAACTATAATTTACACCTTGCTGATATTTAACAATAACTGTGTGCATTCTTCCCTGTTCATGAACTTGGGAACAGGGTAATTCCAGTGCGCCTCTTTCAGAATTAAATCAACAAGCGC
>NZ_JADDYG010000087.1:0-362 GCF_015163535.1 Vibrio sp. OPT46
ATCAACCCTAAAAAACTAACCTACACGGAGTTGGAACAAAACCTCGCTGCTGAACTTTCTGACCTAGGGTATGGCATTGGCTTTTCCGATGAGAGCATACGTCGCGGATTTAAACTGTATAAAGAAATGATTGAAAAGCAGAAAAAGCGTTACTTTAATGTTTAAACTCGTAATAGGGCAGAAGCAATATAGAACAACCTGTCAGATTTTATCGCCCTCAGGAGATGAAACTGACAGATTGCATTCTCGCTAATTTACACAACCCGATCTATTCAAATACACTTAACCTCAAGTAACTCATTAAAATCGCTGAAGTAATTCTCCAGCTCTAGCAACTTTACATTCCCTGGTCGCTCTGAGTA
>NZ_JADDYG010000809.1:0-293 GCF_015163535.1 Vibrio sp. OPT46
GCTGTTGGGTAACATAGAGAACCAATGAACATGAAACCAGTGAAGATGCCCCAAAGCGCTAGGTACCAACCCATAAAGCTTGCAGGGCTTGCAGGAAGACCCATGTGAGGCATTACGATTAGACCAACCAATGTTAGCCAAAATAGACCGTAAGAAGTAAACGCAGTTGTGCCGAATGTATCACCGCGTTTAAAGCACATGATGCCAACGATTACTTGGCTAAGGCCACCGTAAAAGATGCCCATCGCTAGAATCATAGAGTCAATTGGGAAAAATCCTGCATTATGAATATT
>NZ_JADDYG010000810.1:0-280 GCF_015163535.1 Vibrio sp. OPT46
GGTGGTGGCACCAATAGCAGTAGTGGCGATAAGTCACTTGTACTTACTGTAACAGATCCAACTCAATCACTAGTGGAGAATGGGGCGTCAATAACCGTCCAATTAGAAACAAACTCAAAATCAGATAACTACACTCTTACTGTAAGAGATCCACAGTCGGTTCTCAATCAAATTCCTCTAAGTGAATATGAAAAAAATATTCATTGGTCTGTAAATAAATCGAATTTAATTCTTTCAGCAGATGAATTACTTAAGTCTTCAGGTGATTTGAGCCTCACAC
>NZ_JADDYG010000811.1:0-822 GCF_015163535.1 Vibrio sp. OPT46
GTGACATTCAGCAAACCGAATAAGTAGTTGATGGTTTTTTCTTGGCTGGCAAACCAAATGCAAAGCAGTCCAAAAACGGTACCGAAAGCTTCGATCCAGCTCATTGCGTAGCCGTCGCCAATCGGAATGTTAACGAGAGTATTATTAATATCGAGTAAGGCAAAGAGGTCCATAACATGTCCTTTATTATTTTGTTTGGAATACGCTTATATTAGAGCGTGATCCCCAACAAAAAGGAGGACATTTGTCCTCCTCTTGATGCACTCGATCATAATTCAGTCCAATGTTTACTTGAAAGCAATAAATGATGCTATTGAACGATGTTGGAAATAGACCTGCCTATGAATCCAAGCCTAGATAGCGTTTTTTGAATGCAGAAGCTGATGCAAATAAAGCTGACGCCAAAAGTGTAATAATAAAGCCAATTGCGTACTCAAATGCTTCATTAACCAGTAGCTGATAGCAGCTCACAAAAAAAATCAATACAACTGTAATAACATTAACTCGGTGAAACCAAGGGTGTTTTACAGATAACTTAGCGTAACCTTTTGATAACATTTAACTAATCCGCCAGACAACAATTAATAGTTTTATTTATAATCAAGGACGATAGTAAGGCTTTATCGTATAAAGAGAAACGACTTTTTTAATTTTTTAGCTCAACATCACACGTCATTCAGTGACGTTTGACTTTAACCTCTTGACGCTTTTTCGTTCCACTAGAGCCGGTTCTAATTGTACGACCTGTGCCTCTGTTGACTTTTCATCCAACTTTCGGACAAGAGTCTCAACGGCAGCCTGCCCCAAACGGTACTTAGGCTG
>NZ_JADDYG010000812.1:0-571 GCF_015163535.1 Vibrio sp. OPT46
GCATCAAAACTGCAATCTTCCTTGTTAGGTCCAAACACTAACAAGGAGTTGGTTATGTTTGTTTTGATTTCCACACTATTGTCCATCGCTATTTTAGCTGGAATATATCACTTATCTTCTAAACGAGAGCAGCAACATGCGCGCAAATATCAGCTGTTAACATTGTTGCGAGATGTTGTTCACCTTCTGAGATACCACCGAGCTGCTACTCACTACTCGCTTCAATTCCAACAAAACGATCAACAAAAATTGGACGCTCTTAATGATGCTCTGACTAACAAGCTTCATCTTTTAGTCGAAACCTCACGGTTTGAAAACAAACCCATGTATCGCGTATTACAGATTAAAGTAGGGAAACTACTTGAACAATGGGATGACCATAGTGTTGCAAGAAACCAGATGGAGCATGGTAAGTTGATTCGTCATTGCTTGTTTTTGATGGATGAAGTAACCATCGCATGGCTAGCGGTTGGGCAAAGAGATGACTTGCATAATGAGTATCACATGAACTGGCAAAACATTATGGATAGCTTGGAGACCCTGACTCAGTTACGAATCAGCATTCAAGATT
>NZ_JADDYG010000812.1:789-943 GCF_015163535.1 Vibrio sp. OPT46
GCCCAGACTCTCGCTAGCAGGATAAACGTTCCATGCCTTATTATTGGTGCTAGGTCCGTCGCCGACTTATAAATAAAAACAAAAAAACCGCAGGCCTAAGGCACTGCGGTTTTCGTTTATTCAACTTGTCAGCGCTTAGCTGTCGTCTTCCGTG
>NZ_JADDYG010000813.1:0-218 GCF_015163535.1 Vibrio sp. OPT46
ATACTTTGGGAGCCAGAAACCAGAGTGTACGATATACGCATAGGAACATCTCTGTTAACTCGGTTTATAAAACTCCTCATTAACATAGGCTCATCCCCAACTAAGTAACGCTCAAGCGTGGTATAGCAGTGACCATTGAAAAACTTAAAGTCAGGTCTTTTAGCATCCTCAAAAGGCTGTTCTACTATCTGCGAATGTATGGAGCTATGCCCAATCTC
>NZ_JADDYG010000814.1:0-308 GCF_015163535.1 Vibrio sp. OPT46
GTCATTTTCCTTCCTCTTAGCAAGGTTTTTCCTACAATCCTATTCATCCAATTGCGCTGTCGCCTGACAGCACACTAGTTGATGTATTAGGTGAGGTTCACTTTGAATAATGTTCTTATTATCGACGCTCAACCATTGTATAGCGAAGCACTTGCTTCTCTAGTTGAATCCGTAATCAACGCAGCTGAAGTGATTCAAACCACTGACAGTGCGGAAGTGATGGATCTTGTCCGAGGCCAAAAGATTGATTTGATTATTTTAGACGTAGTGCTTGGCGACCGCGATGGTATGCGTTTAGCCAAAAACAT
>NZ_JADDYG010000815.1:0-315 GCF_015163535.1 Vibrio sp. OPT46
TATTTTGATAATTTTAGGTTATGTTTGATAAAAAGGATTCGAGATGCTCTGAAATTATCATCGACAACCAGTCTGCATAGCTAACGACATGTAACTTTTTGATAAGTATTGACTAGTCTTATTATTCCATTTTTATGGAAATATTTTGTTGATCTTTTGTTTTGTGATTCTAGAATTGTCGAAATAAAAGCTTATCTATCAGGTAAGCTCGTTAGCGAAAATGACGAGGAGAGTAAATGTGAATACAGAAATTATAACTATGGCTAAAGAAGCGCTGGATATGTTTGCGTTTCTAGCAACCGAACTTATCATCTT
>NZ_JADDYG010000088.1:0-4589 GCF_015163535.1 Vibrio sp. OPT46
TTCTTCGTGATATTTAGCCGCATAAACCGCCAATAAGCTTGCTGTAAAAGCAATCATTGCTGCATTCAGAGTTTGCCAATGAGACCAAACTTCTTGGACATATGACCAATTTCCACCACCATCAAACCATGGCTTTAATATCATCATCACGAAATACACCCCGATCAAAATACAACCAAAGGTAGAAAAGTATACTCTTACAAAAGTATCCAAGAGAGTTTTGGGAGACCCCATTCTTTTCTGTATTGAGCTAAGAAATTCAGTACTGATACCGATAACTTTGCGAAGATAATTGGCCCCATCACGAAGCTTCTCTACCCCAGATAGTTCTTTATCCATGTTGTACCACTCCTAGTAAACAATTTTTTAAAGCTTAAGGTTACCAAATTGTACTCGTTTCTATGCATAATGAGCGCGATACTCAACCACAGTCAACTAAGAGGTTCATAGTTTCGTGTCTATGCTCTAGATAGCCGATTAGGTTGAGGAGCTCTCGGAAGGAATTAGACCAAGCGTAAGTAGTAAGCTTACGCTTGTTAGAAGAGTTCTTAGTGAGGATTAGAGACGTTCTTGGTCAATGAGTTGCTCTAACGTATTTCAAATGTATTCCCGTAGGAGTGATATTGGTTAAATCTCGACTGTATACATACCCATACTTTTGTAAGAGGTCAATTGAGTGATACGTCCAGCCAGCGGCAAAGGCTACACCAGCCAAGGCAAAATAAACACAGATTTTATTAGCTAGCTGCATTGCGCTTTGAGAGTAAACTTCATTAATTTTTTTTCCGCACAACATAGCTTTTGGGGCCATAAAAAAAATACAACCTAACGCCCCTAATAATCCAATCGGCACCCACAGAGTTAGAACGGATAGCTGAACAGTGTCAGCTTTATTCAATAGTTCAAGATAGTCTCTATAGACTACATAAGATGGATAGCCCCAACAAATTATCCCAAACAAAAGAACAAAGATACCAGCCAAACGTAATCTTGTTTTATGTGACATTCTCAAGCATCCTTACGACTTGATTAGAAACTTTGTATTCACCCCAAACAACCTCAATTAAGACATATGTTGCTGTAACAAATAGCGCACCAACCATTACGGGAGCTCCCAGAGCTGCCGTAGCAAATAACAGAACTTCACCAGCTGCTGTTTGCAACATGAATTTGAACATATCGGCACCTACATTGCCAAACCAATCCACTAAGTGATAGTCGTCTTTAAAAACTAAGTCGCTGGTGGCTAGACTAGCGGACACCACAAAGGTTAAGGCACCCGCACCCTTGAAGTTTGCAGTTCTAGATTGAGGACTAAAGCCTGCTTGCACCGACTTAAATGAATTTAGAGGGTACTTCTTACCATTCATATTAAGCCGAGTACCATTGACAAACGCATGCCGTAGCACTTTGCCATTCTCGTTTGTCCCTGAAAATGCGACAAATAATTTACCTCGACTTTCTACCAAATCAGCTTTAACGCCTAGATCGCCAAACTGTTTAGCAATTGATATCGCATTAAACATAGGCTCTGTGTGATTGAACCAAGACTTAGCGGTGTTAATGCTCAAGGCGATAGCAGCGACATCCTTACCAGACTCCAGCCAAACGTTATGTAATATTTTATGTGCATCCTCTAAATCTGTAATTAACACATGCTGGTGGTTTTTAGCCATTTCATCCCCAAGTGAACACTGTAATCCTATTGAGTCACTGAGAAGCTGAGGAGCATTCAATCCTAGAGAAGTAGGTCCTAACCCTGCTTTTTCTCTATCTCTAAGAACCCTCTCACGATTTTCTGCCCATCTTTTTTCATCGCTTGCTGAAGGAGTTAATTCAGCTCTACGCTCTCGTTGCTGACGAGCGAAGAGCTCTTTTGTGGTTTCTCGTCTTTCTTCTGGGGTAACAGGGGCAGATTCATATCTCATAGGATCATACTTACACTATAAAAATATGATTATATCAATATTTTCAATACGTTATCATTATCAACAATGCCGATTTACGCTTTAACTGCCAGAAAAGCCATTATGGCTAGTTAAATGTTCACATTGAAACCTAAATCACATCAACTTGAACTCAAGTAGAAAGCTTTTAAAGAATAGTTCCCAAATTGGTATGTAATTTATGATATCGATACTATTCATCTCAGACCACTGAGTTGCTTTAATGTGTATGGTAACCGATCGCTGATGGATAGTAGTCCTTCCATAATGGCACATTCTCGTGTTGAACAACTTTCCTATAGTGGAATACCTTACCCTGCTCGTTGCACCAATTTTTTAGATACATCTCAGGTAAAAAGTGATTGTCTTTTTTTACGCTCAATGAAGCCTCCATTTTCTCTTTTAACGCTGCATTATGGTGCTACAAAACCTTACCATACCACCGGGCTTATACCTTACTACTCGAATCTATAGTGCAATTACAGTGTCTCTCCTTGCTCATGAATCGTATACTCAAAAACCTATGGTTCACAGATGTGCACCAGGCCATCTAACCATCCCAATAGCTCATGCTCTTCCTTACATTGCACCAGTACATAGCTGGATATATAATTACTGTATATACATACAGCAGTCAGACGTGTTTTTAAAATGGGTGTTTTACAAATATTTGATCAGTCAATAAATTGCGGCATAACAGGCTTTGAAGACCCAACAAGCGGGAGTGTCCGTAAATCCCTGTCATTGTCAAAACAGCTAGTTCATCATCCTAGCGCAACCAAATTAACTGTTGCTCATCAAGATGTACCTTACTTCGGTATTTCAGATGGCGATTACCTGCTTGTTGACTCAAGCCTACAACCTGAAGCAAACGACTGTATTTTGGTTGAATACCTTGGCGAAAACGCTCTTGTGTCATTTCAAGAGATACAAAAGCAAGAAGATATTGTAGTTCAAGGCGTTGTATCTGCTCGTTTTCATTGGTACAGAAAAGGCCATTCGATACCTATACATAACTCATTGAAAGAGTTCGACCTTCATGAGTTATTAATACCTCCTGAGCAACAACATACATGTGTATTGATGCGTGCAAACGGTAAGTCTATGTTACCAATCATTGATAACGGAGATTTGCTACTCCTTAACCGCAGCCTCTCATTTAAAGAAGATCATCCCGTTATCATGGCTTTAAATGGTGAATTGGTATGTAAGAGGTTGAACAAAAGACTGAAAAAAGCATACAGCGACAACCCAAAGTTCAGATCTGTTTATCTATCATCAAGTGACGAAATTCGCATTTACGGCTGTGTCTCTATGGCTATCCGAATTTACCGGAGAGAACTTCGTGGCCGTTAAATCATTCGCACTAATAGACGGAACGGGATTTTATGCGCACAGTAGTGCTCAATTTCATCCTGGTTTAAAAGGGAAACCAGTACTCGTGTCAGCAGGCCAAGGTATTAGTATTGCCGGAGCAAATATAAAGGAATTTGGGATACCCAAGTTCTCTCCTATTTGGGAAATCGACTCTAAAGTTGCCATGCATCATGGCGCAATATTTAAGTGTAATTTTAATACCTTAGGGCAGATATCTAGGAACTTTAAGCAATCACTTATAGATGTTTCCGAGGGGCTACCCATTTTTCATTACAGCGTCGATGAATCTTGGGCGGAGACTACGGAGCTACTGAAGAATGGCATTGACCTGGAAAGCGAAGCTTGGCGTTGGCGTGAACACATTTGGAAAACAACGGGTGTTCCTACAGGAGTCGGGATTGGTCCTAGTTTAACTCTTTCAAAACTGGCTTCGTTTGCAGCCAAAAAACTTCAGGGTAGTAACGGTGTATTTGTCATTAGTAAAGACAATTTGATTCAGACATTAGAAAAGGTACCTGTTTCAGAGGTTTGGAACGTAGGCAGGAAGCTATCTAAACACTTTTCTCATATGGGCATTTATAGCGCGTTAGATTTAGCTCGCCAAGATCCTAAAAAAATGCAAAAAGCCTTTTCGATTTCCGTCGCCAACACGGTCCATGAGTTAAATGCCACACCTGTCTACAATTGGAACGACACACGACCTAAGAAGCAACAAATTTGGTCCACCAGCTCATACCGGGACCGCTTACAATCAAGAGAGTCCATAATGTCGGAATTATCTCTTCACCTTGCAGAAGCATTTTTTAAGTTACGAGCGCAAAAATCAGAAGCCCTGGCTATAACAGCATTTGTGTCCACATCCATACATGACGATCCTCAGGAGCAGTTTAAGGCTAGCCGGAGCATACACTTCAGTTACGGTGTATGCGATACCTCTGTAGGTCTAAAGACGTTGAGAGCTATTCAGGGTGACCTTATTCCTACTCAACCGACAAAAACGCGCATTTATAAAGTTGGAGTTGGCCTTACTAGTTTAATCGACGCAGAGCACAAGCAAGCAGATCTATTTGAACCAGAGGTTAATAACCATAAATTAAGCAAAGCAATCGACTGCATTAATACTCGCTTTGGGAAAGGAACAATAGAATTTGGAGCACGTACAAAGCGGTACTCAGAGCGACCAGGGAATGTAAAGTTGCTAGAGCTGGAGAATTACTTCAGCGATTTTAATGAGTTACTTGAGGTTAAGTGTATTTGAATAGATCG
>NZ_JADDYG010000816.1:0-344 GCF_015163535.1 Vibrio sp. OPT46
CTTTATTCGTGCAGAAGTAGTTGGTTACGACGATTTCATCCAATTCAATGGTGAAAATGGCGCAAAAGACGCAGGTAAATGGCGTCTAGAAGGTAAAGACTACATCGTAAAAGATGGCGATGTTGTACACTTCCGCTTCAATGTTTAATTAAATGAATGAATTCTAAACACTTCATTTACACTAAAAGCCAGCTGTTAAGCTGGCTTTTTTAATACCTTAAGTAAATGAACAAAAATAAATTACGCAACTGCAAGCTAATTTATTTCCAGTTTTAGATCATAAACACGCCTCTTTGTTTAAAAAGGAAGCGAACGAGGTTTTTTCCGAAATTTATTAAAAAAAA
>NZ_JADDYG010000817.1:0-291 GCF_015163535.1 Vibrio sp. OPT46
CCTAATCCATACTCCATTGACATGCCAGAAGCTAAATTACCAAAGAATGTTTGTATTGTTTTATCTGTAGCTAGATTATCAACATCTTCACTCGCTATGGTAAATAAATTATCGAGTGTGCTTGCATAACTTTTTACTTTTAAATCTAGTTCTCTGTATTGAGATTCTTTTAACTTATTTTGACCTACGCTAGTCACAGTAATAAGCATAGCTAAGTAAATTGAAACTAATATTGCGCTTATTGTAATAAATCTTTTACTGGAAAATTTTTTAACGGCCTTATTCATCGGA
>NZ_JADDYG010000818.1:0-203 GCF_015163535.1 Vibrio sp. OPT46
TTTGATGAAAGCGCAAATACCTTAACCATTTCTGATAACGGTATCGGTATGAGCCGTGATGATGTGATTGAGCACTTAGGAACAATCGCAAAATCTGGAACAGCCGAGTTTTTCTCAAAGCTATCTGAAGAGCAGAGCAAAGACTCTCAGCTTATTGGTCAGTTTGGTGTTGGTTTCTACTCGGCATTTATCGTTGCTGACGC
>NZ_JADDYG010000819.1:0-457 GCF_015163535.1 Vibrio sp. OPT46
TATGCAGGTGCTATGTAGTTTCTAGTTCAGTTGCAGTAAGTCCCATTTATTACCATAGAGATCTTGGAACACCACCACTGTCCCGTATTCTTCCACACGAGGCTCTTCATTAAATACAACACCATTTTTCTTCATCAACTCGTAGTCACGCCAAAAATCATTAGTTTGCAGAAACAGGAAAACACGGCCACCTGTTTGATTTCCTACTGCATGCGTTTGCTCCGGTGTACTCGCTTGAGCTAAAAGTAGGTTTGTACCATTGGAGTTTGGAGGAGAAACTTGAACCCAGCGTTTACCACCACCTAGGTTGGTATCTTCAACCAGAGTGAATTGAAGTTTTCGAGTATAGAATTCGATAGCATCGTCGTAATTTTCAACGACTAGAGCAATGTTTCCGATTTGCTGCTGAACAGTTTTGGCCATGATGATTTCCGCTGTGTCAAAACGCTAATTGTAC
>NZ_JADDYG010000820.1:0-207 GCF_015163535.1 Vibrio sp. OPT46
CCAAATGCACTCTGAAAGAATTAAGCTACACACCGTTTACATCCAACCAATCGTTTCATTGACAAATCAGGTACCTATTACTTCATCATTCGAACGCAGGGTTTTTACCGCACTAATATCTAAAATCGATAATGGCTCAAAACGTTACAGTATTCAGAAAATACTAACCACTCAGATGCAAAGAAACACTTCGGACTACTCCACTCC
>NZ_JADDYG010000821.1:0-347 GCF_015163535.1 Vibrio sp. OPT46
GAGCCATTGCCAAGGCTATCTATTGGCCTGCTAGAGAGCTATCAATTACGACAGTGCGGACTCTTTAATTTACTTGCCGAGAAAAACTCACAACTTGGAAAGGTGCAGGATGCCTTTCATGATTTTGATTATCAAACTGCCCTTTTAAGAGTCATGAATCGATGTTTATCCGAATTTCCACTTAGCGATGAAGAACGCGCGACATTGACAGAGCTTTACGCAACCAAGTGGCAACATTTAGACATTCATCTCGACAACTTACTACTCGTAAGTGATGCCATGCAAAAGCAACTAACTGCCTCTGATTGGCTATCTCAAGACACGACGAATGATATTGCACGCATTAA
>NZ_JADDYG010000822.1:0-203 GCF_015163535.1 Vibrio sp. OPT46
AGCTCTTTTTCAAAATGATACTCTAGTCTCTCACGCCAATTTTCCGCTTGAGAAACAGGTATTAAATAAAAGTTTTCTCGGCTCGTATCAGTAACGAAAGCCATCCCATATTGCATCAGCTCATAATGCACATCATTAACAAAACCCGGATCAAGGCGTTGACGCCCAGTCAGGTGATTCACATCCTCTCGAGTCAAAGAGAC
>NZ_JADDYG010000823.1:0-377 GCF_015163535.1 Vibrio sp. OPT46
GGACGCTTACCACTTTGTGGTTCATGACTGGGGTGAAGTCGTAACAAGGTAGCGCTAGGGGAACCTGGCGCTGGATCACCTCCTTAAACGATGATTATACACGATGAGTGTCCACACAGATTGATAGTTCACAAGCGCAAGCTTGTAGCTAACATAGCTCTTTAACAATTTGGAAAGCTGACAAAACAATCTTTAAGATTGTTTGTAAAGTTCTCAATGTTTGTCTTTATGACAAACACCAAAAAACACATTCAAGTGTTCTTGGGAATATCACTTTTAAGTGATTATTCGAAATTTGAGTCCGGCAAAATCGAATGTCTCTCGCTCATTCAAATAATGAGAGACAACTTTGGTGATTTGAACATCAACTCGAAACT
>NZ_JADDYG010000089.1:0-4033 GCF_015163535.1 Vibrio sp. OPT46
CCTAACTGAAAACATCTCTAAACAAATGATGATGGCTATTGGTTTAGGGATAATTAAAGAAGACGCAACGTTGATAACGGAGAGCGCCATTGAAGAAGTCGAAGAAATACGACCTGAAGAATCACCAGTAGATGTATTCGATGAAGAGCTTGTTGGTCTTGCACAAACAGATGCTGAAGTACAGATTATGGGCTCTATGGAGGCTTATAATGAAGAAGTTTCAGCCTTTAATGATGAACTCGATTTTAATGACTTTGAAAACACCTATAGTGATGAGGATTGGCCTGAAGAAGAACACGACTTTGATTCAATTATGCAGTACAACAACTTCTATGCCGAAGGCCCCTTTGAGCACAGTACTAGCGAAGAAGTTGTTTCGCCACCAGCATATTTATCCACTCAAGATTTAGGTACGAACGAAGAGACCTCCGAAGTAGACCTTGCTAATTTTGACAATGATGCATACGGCGAGTTGGATATCGCTTATAACAGTAGATATGTTTCATCTAACCTATCAGATCCATTTCTTGAAAGCGCTCAGCAGAACAATAAAGGCACTATCTCTGGCACTACTATAGATATAAATTTGTTAGCTGGTTTAGATGAGCCTAATGCTGAAAGAGCCACAGAGGCGGCGATCAATCAAGTCAAGGACATATTGGAATATCCTAAAGAAGAACTCCAATCAGAACCTCTCGGCGACGAAGAAGTCAGTGATATTGTAGAGAAAACACTACAATCGTTAGGTTTGTCTGAGTAGGGTTGTTTTTAATACATAAATGAAATATATTTACGCTTGTTAAACTTCAAGGATTACCAATGCACTCAAGAAACATCTCCTCTCTGAAAGCCTATTTCCGCTTAACAGTAAGTGCGGTGGTGTTGTCATTGTCGGCGTTTTCTCAAGCTAATCAAACTAACCAAGTTAGTCATGCTGCAATTGCGGATGCATTGTTAAAGAAATATGGAAGTATAGAAAATATATTGATTAACATGCGTGAACTTGAGGTGTATGAACAAAATGCAATTCAGACGTACATAACAGATCTAGAATACTCGAAACTCCAGAGTAATTACCAAAATAGAGACAGACTTGAGATACTGAGGGCTGAGAATAAAAAGAATGACATCATTAAAAGTGAGAAAATGAACTCCGACCCTGCTTTTATTGAAAGGATGCGTAAAATAGAAAGGCAGAGGCTAATTGCAGAAAATAAACTTTTAGTAAGGCCCCCGGAAAGTCTAATTGATACGATTAAATTCGATCCTTCACTACCTCAGGAGTTAATTTTGCAGGTGTACCCTGGCTTCCCTGGGTCTATTTCATTTTTCGACCAGACAGGAGCTCCTTGGCCTATTGTATATGTTAAGCTAGGAGCTCAGGGAGCCTTCGAGGCTGGAAAAACACCCGGTAACGCATATAGCTTGGAAGCTCGTTTACCTGGAGTAACTCATTCGGGCTGGTTTCAGCTGAAGGGTTTAGATACAACTATTCCTTTCATGATTAGTTCTGAAAAAACAGATTACTACAATTCTCGAAGACAAGTGATCATTCCACTAATTGGCCCGAACGCCAAGCCAATACAATACCGTTCTACTTCAAGTGTAGATCTTGATAAAGCTGGTCCAGAATTCTTTTCTTTTCTTTCAGGTACGACAACAGGTGTGCCTGGTGCCAAAGAAACTAAATTGCAAGGAATCAATGGCCAAGCCTATTTATATAATGAATTTGTTTATATCAGAACAACAGCCATTTTAAGAAGCAAAGGTAGCTCTTTGGTAAGAGAGGGAAGTGTCGGTGATTACAACCTTTACAAACTTTACCCCCGTTCATTCTATTGGTTTAGCGATGGTCGACAGAAAGTAAAAGCGTTTGTGGATACAAGTGAACTATAAGGCTTCTCACCGATGAAATTAAAAAAAATAGCAATCGTTGTAGGTTTGTTTGTAGTAGCCGCCGGAGGGATTGGATACGCAATCTATATGGCTTCCAATCAAGTTACAGAAGACCTTTCGGGCAAAGGTGATAAAACAGCAGGTAGACCTGTCGTTAAAACTGACGATGTGATTAAGAACTCAACTGATGGGACAATCAGTGTTCCTGAAAATTCACCTATCGCTAAAGAAACCGAAGAAAGGGAGAAGAACGCGCGTAAACAGGCTGCTACTAATGGCGAGAGCCATATCAGTAAAACTCGCGTACAAGAATCAGCAACGGGACCAGATACAAAAACCGAAGTTGACAAGCCTAAGTCGCAGGAGGTTGATCCCCTGGGGCAAGAAGTTAAGTCTGGCAAAGATGCTGAGTCTAAAAAGACAAATTCAGATACAGAAGAGAATAGTGCAGGTAGAGACGTAAAATTACCGTTGCCTAAACAAGATATAGAAACTTCAAGCCAGCTAGAAGATCTCCGAAACGAACTAGCAACGACTAAAATGAGTTTAAAGGCTCAAGAAATAAAGAATCGAAACGACAAAGCCGATGCTGAGCGTCAGCGGTTGATACAATTAGAAGCTGAGCGACAAAAAAAGATATCAGAAGGTGCACAAGCATTATTTTCAGGTCTCCCTTACGCACCAGATACAGGCGAAAAGTACAAAATCACTTATAGTAAGAAGGCTGACATTTATAGTAAAACATCACAGTTCGTTTTTGACCCGAGTGATGCAGAACAAGAAGTGGCCTCAGCATTGTATCGTTCTGATGGAGGTCAGACTCAAATGGGGATTCATCCTAATTATTATAAGAAAGAAAACACAGTTGGGTATACGGACAATGAAAAAGAAACCTCTAATGAAAAATATAGACAGCCACCAGTTGAAGTAGACCAAGAGTCTATAGTATTTGATGCAGGTGAGTTGGTTTATGCCCGTACCACCTTGCCTATCGACTCAGACATTCCTGGCCCAATCAGAATTCGTTTATTAACCGGAAAAGCAGAAGGTAGTATTGCGTTCGGTGAAATGGAGCTTATAGAACAAGCTCCAGGTGTTGCCTTAACTGTAACGTCTGTTATTAGAGATGGGAAACAAATCCCTGTAAAAGCTTGGGTATTATCTGCTGAAACTGAAAAGGCGCTTATAGAAGGTGAAGTAGACCACCATTACATCCAGAGGTTTGGTGGCATGTTTGCTGGTTTGTTTATGACAGGTTTTTTGGATTCACTCATTGATACGACAGTGACAACATCAAATGGGGAAACAACAACTTCGACAGGTGCGATTGATAATACAAGAGACAGAATTGTTTATAGTATCGCCAAAGCTGCACAAGGCTTTTTACCTATCCTATACGATAATGCGAGAAGACCTGTTCAGGTAGAGATACCGAAAGGTCAAACTATGTACTTATTGTTTGAGAATCAAGTACTAGAAACGGATGAAATTCAAACTCCGAATCAGAGCGATCTTCTCAAGATGATGGAGGAGCAAAATAGACTAACAGAAGTTAATTCCGAAGAAACTGACCTAAGCTCTGAAATTCGCAAATCGAATATTGGGCAAAATGTATCAATCCCGAGTGACAACAAAACTCGTTTATGGAATTAATTTAGATCTTTTATATAATACATTCTTCAATTAAAAACAAGGAGCGATCATCATGAGCGATAACGAAGCTCAAGACGCAAATGCTGGCAAAGCGAATAAAAGCCAAAGCAGCTCAGCAAAGCCAAAAGTAAAGTTACTCGTTTATGTCGTAGGAGCTACTTTGCTTGTTGGTGGTGCTAGTTTAGCTGCACATAAAATGGGTTTGATACCAGATTTTGGAGGCCCTTCCAAAGTAGAAGAAATACAAAAGCTAGAGAGAAATCTTGAGCGTGAGATCACCGCTCTCAGGCAATCATTGCCTGAACTCATTAAGACTGAAATAGATGTGATTACTAAGTCTGAAGAGTTTGGTGCTATCACTGAATTACAAAGACAAGAAATCGCTCAATCAATCATTACTAAAATAGACATTCCTAGCAAAGTAAAGGATGAATTTGGTAAGCAAAAAAGTGAGATTGTGAAGTCAACCTCGAAAGCTGCGTCA
>NZ_JADDYG010000824.1:0-15053 GCF_015163535.1 Vibrio sp. OPT46
TGGAACAATACTGAGACTGCAATTCAGGCTGGTCTAGATGAACTGGTAGAACAAACCGAAGAGTACATCAATAAGCTGAAGGAAGATGCAGCTACAGACTATGACATTGATGAATTAAAGCGTTCTGTTGAAGCTCTAGTTGAGATTCGTGACTTACTAACTGGAAAGTTTGAATCTAAGACGGCTTAATCATTACAAGAGGGGCCTGTGTTCATTGCAGGACCCTCTTTCAAGTTTAAAGGGTGCAAAACAATGGCTTTATGGTTGGCGGTTATACCATTAGCGTATGGCGCAAAAAAATTATATGACGCATATAAGGAAGATGATGCGCCATCAACATCTAACTCCAGCAAATCTTATGACTCTAATGCGAAGCTGAAATCGGCAAAGAGACGCAGAACTATAGAGAGAAAAAAGGCGTTAGAGAGTTTGATTAACGCGCACCGGGAAAAGCAGTTAAACGATCTGCAGTCTGTTGCATTCAACATCGCAGCTGTTGTGGAAAACAGTACACCAAACTCATATATAGTGAAGCACCAAGACATTGGGGTTCAGATTCGAGAGCTCACCAAAGCTAGACGATATTTTACAGTTGAGGAAATAGATCGACCAAGAGTTGCAAAGACAAAAGTCAGTCTACATTCTAAAGATTCGATCATTCAAAAAGCCCTTAAGCAGGCAGAAGAGGAGTATGGATTACTTGCAGGAATAGATCACTTAAAGAGCTATGATGCTAAGGAAGACCCGTACCTAAAACACCTAAAGAAGAACAAGCGTTCTATCTTAGGTTTTTAATAACGTGAACATAAAATAAACGGCTAGTTTGAGTTATTCTCGCTAGCCGTTTTTATTTTCAGTGGAGCGTTACCTCTCCATACGTGAGCTAATCCGTTACGTTCTAATTTAGTAATGTAACTGACAAGGTTTTGTCCAGAACCTTCACAGTTGGTACTTCGTAGCACAGAAGTGCCCCATAACGATTCAGCGGTGTGATGGGCAAGCTACTTTTTTAGCTTCCGTTGACCCAATTTTAGTAATGCTACTGACTTTCGAAAGGGCTCTGACATTTATATTGTGTCTAACGGGCTAGCTGTCCCCTTACAGTAACCACGCATACGCATTTCTTCCTGATGACCTTTCAGAAAAGGGCTTTTTAGACTCAATGATAACTCCTTACCTTATAATACTGTGTATTTATACATAACCATTTAAAATTCACGGATATCAAGGGAAATAGTGAAAAAATTTTGCGCGTTTATACATGAAAAATTCAGATTGTTCATGTTTATCAAAAAGTTATGTATTTTCGATTTGAGATAATAAGTTTGGAAAAACGTGCATGCACGTTTTTCCAGATGGTATATTTAACAGAATGCTGATAAGTTCTTTGCATACAGATAGTTAACTGTGCGCGTTTTCACGGGTTCAACGAGGTAAACGCGCATGCGCACTAACAAAATGTTAGTTTTCCCAAGGATCTGAGTGAAAATGATAATCGATGACATAATTTCAGGGATAGATGAAGGTGGGCCAAAGAGTTATTACTCTTTCGAGACCTTTGTGCAGCATCTATTAAAATACCACATCGAAAATCAAGGTAAGCAATTTCTATTATCGACTGAATTAGCACGATTTGGCGATGCATTTGCACCTGAGGGCTTTGATCAGTTTGATGGTGCAACACTAATTGAAATAAAATTTAATCTATCAAGGCTTCCAATTCGACAGTTTGTTGAGAAGTCGTCGTATAGATTTATAAATGAATATACTGAAAATAAATTCGAGTATGTTCTGATAATTTCTGCCAAGCCAATTCCCAATAAATTTTTACATAGATTCTATGAGGAAATAGAACGAAATCAATTTCCTTTTAAAGTTTTAATTTGGGGGCCGTCAGACTTAAATCGGATTGCCTCAAAACATAGAAAGTTAGTAAATAAAATAACGAGCAATCTATTCGCCTTAAGACTTTCTTCAGCAATATCTAAACCAGTAAGAGACTGGAGGCAAGATCGAGAGGAAATAATTGATAACTTAAAATCTTGTTATAACAAAGGACAATTCTCTTTATTTCTTGGCGCAGGCGTATCAAGTAGTGCAGGGATGCCTGATTGGAATGCCCTCCTAAATTCTTTATTCGTCACTTATCTAACACAGGAGTTCGATGGTGATGGTGCAATGGGCGATAAAGATATAAGTGATTTAGTCGCTAGGCTTAATAGCATAGATGAGCCTTCAGCCTTAATGGCTGCTAGATATCTTCGAAAAGGGCTGTCAAAAAGAGACGGTGAAGCTAGGGACTTTGTAGATGCTGTTACCAAAAACCTATATAAGCTACGTAATACTAAATTTCCTATAGACTCAGAGCTTATTAAGTCAATTGCATCAATGTGTTTGCCTAGACGGACAGGGGCCAAAGTAAAATCGGTGGTAACTTATAACTTTGATGATTTACTAGAGAAACAGCTGAGTAATAACTCTATCATGTATAGATGTATATACACCGATAATGAGAGTTATGATCCAGATGAGCTTCCTGTTTACCACGTCCACGGATTCTTACCAGAAGATCGAAAGTCCTATGATGGGTTAGATAATTCAACATTAGTATTTTCCGAAGAGGGTTATCACCAGATTTATTCCGATTCATATCACTGGTCAAATCTTGTGCAACTGAATTCCTTCAGAGAAAGCAACTGTTTGATGGTAGGCTTGTCGATGACTGATCCTAACCTTAGACGATTGCTAGATATTTCTTCAAAGAATATTGAGCGAAGCAAACACTTCGCTTTTATGAAAAGGCTTTCTTCAAGCGAGTTCTGTTATGAAACTGTGGCAGGTAAAAAGTCTAAAGTTATAGATAATATTGATTCTGCTGAAAAGTTTTTAGAGCGCCACCATACCCTAAACGAAGAACTAATGAAGGAACTGGGAGTTACAATTATTTGGTATGAAAATTATGATGACATTCCTGAAATAATTAATACAGTTGTCAGATATGAAAACTAACGCCGCATTGCAGCGGACAAGCCGCTGAATGCGGCGTTAGCCCATAGAAATTTTTATGCGAAATGCACCTGATACAGCCGACGAGCTAAAACGTTTTTATCCATAAATGGCTTGGCTCGTTTCTACAACAAGCTTTTGCACAGAAACGATGAACCTAAGCCCCATGACACTTTGACCGTGTAATCATTTTACTTGATTGGTGTCACAACTGAGTTTTCATTCAATAACTCTTGCTGTAGGTCAAACACCCTAAAACGAAGTCTCGCATTTTCAGCCTCTAACTGCTTTCGGGCTTCAACAGCATTGTTACGTTGCACCCTGTATTTATCTTTAAGTTCATTGGCTTTTTTTAATTCGTGTTTTAGCCTATCAAGCTCAGGCAAAGGGATATCTAGCTCAATATCTAAACTTGTTATCATCGCCTTATCGCGGTTGAGGTTGTATTCATCGATAAGAGGTTTCGCGTAGGCCACGAACGCTTTGAACTTATGGACATAGCTATTGCCAAGCAGCGCTTCATTATTGATACGGTTCAACGTAAGCTTACCTGCCGCTTTTACATGAATCGGCTTACCATCTAGTAAACGCTGAAATGCATTAACAAGCAGTCCCTCAGCCTTGCTAGTTGCCTTATATTCTACTTTCATGCCCATACCGCCTTAATATCATCATTGAAGCTATCAAAAGGGATGCCATGTTTGACCAATGTTGGCTCGATAGATTGTATTTTCTTCTTTCTGGCATCCAGAATTAATTCATTGGCATAGTCACCCATGTCATTTATTGCTCGGAATGAAGCAATGAGATTATCCCGTTCCCTCGATAGACTTTTCGCAGCTTTATCAGTGATTACCTTATGAGCACAAGGGGCTTCAACAATATCCATCAGGGAGCAAAGACGTTCACAGTTACGGTTGGTGCAGTAGCCACCTGTAGGCAGTAATACAATGGATTTTTCACCCGCCCTTACCAAAGAGAGCAATTCACCTCGGGACATAATTATTTCTTCACCCTGTGCCAGTCGCTCTGCTTTATTTTTAGCTATGCGTTCACCTTCTGCACCGCTTAAGGTAACGGATACATTGTAAATCTCATCCCATGCATCCACAGTAGATGCTTCAATAGCTGCATCAAACTCACTCATTAACCGAGTATCCATCAACAGTTGGTTGGTACGCGCTAGTTCGGAGTAATTCGCATACCAGTTAGACATGTTAGTATTGCGGTGTTTAAGCTGGTACTTTACTGTAAGTGCGTTCCCCAGACGTTTTTTTACCATAAAGACCACAAAACTTCGTCGTAAATCATGTGGACTAAGCCTTGGTAAACCGCCTCCGATTTTTAAGCTTCCTGCGCGTTCTGGATTCAAAAGGTCAAATTCTTCAACGTCTTCTTCGGTCGCATTAATGTTGAACACTTTCAAATTTAATCCACACCCACTATGAAAGCAGGCTTTTAGCGACACTTTATTAATGAGTGCTTCGCAGCCATAAGGGATCGAAGAAGAAACGAAGGCACTCTCTAGATCTTGTTGCATTGCATTATATTTTTCTTTGGTTAACAGACCATTTTGGTAACCGTAATCCAGTCGCTCTAGCCAATATTTTCTCGCGGCTTGCATGGAATCAAAAGCTAGCTCCAGGGCCAGCTTTGCAATAGGAGCAGTATTCCAAGTCGTATAAACTCTTTCACCCTTGTTTCCTTTTGTAGAAAACCCTGAGACCTTGGGTACGGCAGCCCGTGAATTGTCATAACTCTCTTTGTTCATGGAGAGTAACTCTTCCTTTCGGGCAGCTGAGAATAACCCCACACAGATAAAGCACATCTTGAGCAATGTATTCAACCATGAGCCTCCCCTGTCAAACGAGAAATTAGGAATGGTTTTTCGTTCAGGCCATTGGCGTGTTATGCGAGACATCCTGTCAGTGAGTGCATTCATTTGTATACGGCTTAGGGCACTCACACGTAGCTTTTTAAGCTTAGCGTTGTGCATTTCATCTTGATAGATGTAGAGCTTCTCCATGGCAGCGGAAATTTGATGGCGATAGGGGTGGTAGGTTTCTACAAACTCAACCACAGTTTTTAGAATACTGACATGAATAGCTTCAGGAAATGCGATTGCTTGACCGTTACCAGCATCAGGTTTAGCCCACTGAATATAGTCTTGCTTATAGACATAACGAGATACAAGACCCGCTTTATGCATTGCATTAATCACAGAGGCAAGATGACTGCACGTTGTTTTACGCCCAACCCCATGTAATGTTTGTGTGAATTTTTTCCATTCTCGTTCGATCGAAAGTAAGCTGAATTCACTTTTTCCCCAGCGTGTTGCGAGGGTGTTCAAACGAGCCCTAATATTTATTAACGAACCAACCGTTGCATGTGAATCAGAGCTTGATTCCTTCTTCTGCCACTGCATCAATGCATAGAGGTAAGACTGAATATCTTGGCGGTACTTCTCATCAATATTGCCAAAAGAGATTATTTTTTTGTTCTGTTTTAGTGCGTAAAAGTCCCACTCTAGATCAAAGACACGTGACACTCCGTTCCCGTAAGAATCAAACGTTACATACGGATTTCCGGCTAGTTCTGGGCGAAGCTGTATAGGCTGCTCAGACATAAAATGATCCCTTAAAAAATTGGCTTGCGCTGGCTCTGTCTTGGTAAAGCGGGTGGTAATCGCCATCATCCACTTTTTGTTTTGCTTGAGCGTAGTTTTTAGGTGCTTTTTGTTTCAGTCTGAGAAGAACTTTTTTCAACATACCTTCCACAACGAAATACTCACCCTTAGGTGCGGAATTACTCGCCACTATCTCTTTGAGGTCTTCAATTTGCTCCAAAAAAGATAACATCAACCAGATATCATTTTCTGACGCCACCAATTTATGGCTGTCACAATCAAAGCAAGCAAGAAAATCCGAGCAACGGCCCGTATCTTTGGAAAAATCAATGCCCAACTGCTTCATGCGCCTCGCCTCAGCAACAAGCTTCTCTGGTGTTGCCCCCGCGCATTTGATACCACTGGGCGTTGTCATGAATGGCTGTTCTTTGCTTTCGCGGGTACTCAATTTCTTATAATCATAATCTGATAAAATATCGCTGCGCATCGCCTTGGCATCCTCGATGGCTTTACCAATCTCCTCTCCTTTGGCAACAGCGCTTAACGCACTAAACGTGGCGTTGAGGTTATTATCATGGTCTGCTTGGACACCACTAGAGTACCGTTTAGCGACAACATTCACGGTATTATTCATCCCCTGTGACACAAGGAATATATCTTCAGTGACTCGCATCAATACATCAGATTTTGTGGCCCTGAATCGGCTTGCAGTAACCGTTAACCCCGTTATTTTCTCAAGTTGTGTATTGATATAGCTAAGATTTGTACCATGCGTGCCGAATGTCCAAATCTCACCACTAGCGCTAAAGAAAGGGCAAAGCGGCAGTTCACTTGCAATCGGGATCTCCAGTGTTTGGAACATCAATTTAGACGTTTCTAGCCATCGGATGAGCAGTTCTTTGGTTCTCAGGCTAAAGCCTGCGCTATTATCCAAATCCTTATAACCAGCCCTGAATTTTTCACCGTTAAAAACAAACCGTCCACTACCAATATTTTTGAATGAAACATCCTTATGCTGCACGTTGGCAAGCACTGATTTGTTCATGCCTGTCAGCATTGAGAGCACGAAAAACCAATTGCGTGATGCCTGGTTATAAAAAACCTGTCGATGAAGTCGCTCAAGTGAAAGTGAGCTGTCCTTTATTGTTCCAGGCACGGGGATCATGCACTTCTTGAAACCATATTTCTTATTTGCAGTTAGCGGTGGTGTCCATCCTTTGAGCTTCGCTTGCTCAGAAAAAAGCTCTTCATCAAAAAACGGATGAATATCTAGCAGACCATTTTTCTCAATTGCTTCCTGAAAGGCCAGCGCTCCCTTAACCAATATCTTGGATAATGGTTTCAGCTCTGTTTCTATATGGAACGCTTTATTCGTAGCAGAAGATCTATTTGCAACGTTCGGTAGCACCTTAACGTCGGCTTCTCGGTTCCACTGTTTTAATAATACTGACAAGCCGTCTTTAATCCGCATTGCTTCCGATATCTGCAAACCTTTTTCGCGTAATCTATTGAAGTGTTTAATGCTATCAGCCATGACTGCATTACTGAAAAGGTCACCGTTATAACCAATTCCGTCAAGATACCGGAAGTAACTAACAAGCCCAGAAAAGTAGTGCTGCTTCGTTATTTTGTGAGGTAAGAAGCTTAGCCTTTGGTAAATTTCCCTGACAATATCATCCCGATTTGCTAACACCTCATTCCCTGAGCTAATTTGCTTTACTGTCGGGACGTTACGATAGCGCAGGCGATAAACGTGAGATTTTATGCCATTACTATTGTCTAAAACCATATCTTCAAAATGAAGTGGGATCATTGGTGATCGGGTCTTCTCTATCGCAATTTTGGTTCGCTTTCGTCCTTGAATCACAATGACCCCTCTAGATCATCAAAAGCGCCAATATAGTCCAGTACGTCCTCGTAGATTTCATCGGCGGAAGGCATATCTTGTGCTATTTTCAGGTATTCTATCGTCGTCGACCTATCTTCGTGACCAATTAAGGTTGACACCCTATCCAATGCCTCATCGGGTGTGATTAGCGGGTTGCCATAGTCATCTTTTTTATTTAAAAGGTGACGGAAGATATTCACGGCAAACGTTGAGCGTAAATTATGTAGGGAGCCGACTATAGGATGGTCAAGACCTCGGGTTAGGTTTGCAGTGTTACGTATCTCCACCCAGCGCCCGGTAAAGTCTTGTAGCCGCGTAAACATCGGTTTCCCTGATTGGGTAATAAACAAGTATTCCAGCTTAGGGTTAATCGCATCATCTCCGTCAAAGAAATGCGAATTTCCTTCTTCTTTCTGCTCCTTGCACCATGCTTTGAATTTCTCCAGACGCTTTTGATACCTGTCAGACTGAGAGTAATCGTAAAGCATCTTCATCAATGTGGCGGGGATAATGGTAACCCGGCTTTTATTCTTCTCTGCGAAGCCCTCAGCCGTCTTTGTGAGTGATTGATACTTATCACCAACACCCAAATCCATCACAGGCTTTTTAAACACCTCTTTGCCGTCCTGAATCATAGTTTCGGGGTTAACTACCTGTCCTAAGTGAAGGCTCGCTGCTTCTTCTCTCCGCAATCCAGTATTACGGCAAATCATGGGGTGCAGACAGAACTCAATCGGCAATGAATGCAGTTTATTGTTGTCACCATGACGAACCACCCTGCGAGATTTCATTAAAATGGTTTGCAGAATGTTCCATTCATTATTGGTAAACGGTTTTAAGTCACGGCGTAGATTACTGAGGTTTGTGCCGCCACTACGCGATGATTTAGTAAACTTAATCCGCATATCCGTCGTATGCACCTGCTTACGTTGATATGCTTTCATACTGGATGCAGACGCCTCAAAATGGATATTCACTGTCTCAAATTGGAAAGGAGGGTTGTTAAAGCGGACGCCCTGACGAAGGCTGTGTTTATAAAAACCAACGACACTGCTCATATATTGCCTAGCCGTTGTTTTAGCCAATACACCCTCAATAGCGAGTTGTTTGATTCCATCTCGATATTGGTAGGTTAATCGTTCCTGTTTATTACGAGGAAAGGTATTCCATTCTGGACGGGGATCATCATAGAGAGGGTCAAAGTCCTCTTTATCGTATTTAGCATCCCACTCTGCCTGTTTGTCTAATACAAAACTGAAGTAATGGGCAAGCCCCTGTGCATCGGTACTAAGCTCAAGCACGCCATCATCAATTGCTTTTGACAATAAGAACTCATTAACCATGTCTAATGGTTGGTAACTGACTAGTTTGTCTTTATCGCCATACCCAGTGATATGGAGTAAAGGGAGTTTCTTTACGGGGGTCTTATTGCCATTGGCACGGTATGTAACTTGAGGTTCTCCATTATCATCAATGGATACCAGTGGTTTCTCGTAAACGAAGTTAGGTATAGTTGAAATTTCTATCTCTTTTCGTATGAGCTTTTTTTGATTTTTATCGTTACTAGACATACTAAATCCCACACTGTACATACGAACAAAATATACAGCAATCTCAACTTTAAAAGTTAATTATGAAGATTTAGTTTATCAGGTATTTTTTGCGCCAAAATCAAAGCCGCCGCGTTATGATGCAGAGCACGCTTGACGACTTCTCTCGGATACACCGACGCTGCATCCAACGTTCCTTCAAATAAAATTTCATCTTTTATCACTCGGTGCTGGTTATCGAGAAAAAGAATATAAAAAGCCTCTCTTTGCCGATCCCTTAAAATAGAAGACAGATATAACTTAGTTTGGTCGGGGCTGGTTAAGGCATCACCACGCTTTAGCGTCTCCGCCAAGTAACGTTGTGTCATTTCTAGTACCGCTTGCAACTGAACATACTTGGCTTGCCCCAATCCTTTGTGACGACAAAACTCTTCTTCTGATGCTGAAAATAGTTGTCTGAGCGAACCAAAGTCTTGAATAAGGAAGTCTGCAAGCTCAATCACGTTCATTCCGCGGGTGCCTGTGCGCAAGAAGATGGCCAGTAGCTCAGCATCGGTCAAAGCTTGCGGCCCTCGTTGCAGTAGCTTCTCTCTGGGCATGGACTCATTTGGCAAAGCTTTCAGTATCATCTGATGTCTCTTTATATGGAAAGTGTCCCTATTCCACAAAACAAAAAGCGAAAGTCGAGTATGACTTTCGCTTTCTTCGTACCATCAGTGCTTTCCATGCAACTTAACAGTTCATCAGAGTTTAAAGTTGCCAACCAAGCCGTGAATTTCCGTTCCAGACTGTGATAGCTGCGTGCTGATTGACTCGGCATGCTGCAACGTCTCATTAATGTTGTTCACGATCTGTTGAATAGCCACTAAGTTTTGGTTGATGTCTTCTGCAACCGCGCTTTGTTCTTCTGCGGCAGACGCGGTTTGAATACCCATATCTCGAATTGTTCCGATAGAATGATGAACACCAGAAAGAGATTGCTGAATGAGCGCAGATTCTTCCGCCGTTTTGACACCTCGTTTTTGGCTCACCGACATCGTACTGACCGCTCTTGATACACCATTTTGTAGCTGCTTGAGCATGTCGCCAATTTCATGAGTACTATTTTGCGTACGACTGGCTAACGAGCGCACTTCATCCGCAACGACGGCAAACCCTCGACCTTGCTCACCGGCTCTAGCCGCTTCAATCGCCGCATTTAGGGCCAACAAATTCGTTTGCTCGGCTATCTCGCCAATCACATCCAGCACTTTGGTTATTTTTTCGGTCTGTAAACTCAACTCAGAAATTGCATCTGACGTGCTGTCTATCTCCGTCACGAGTTCGGTAATGCCTTCTATTGCTTGCTCGACCTCATGCTGAGCGGCGGTGACTTGACTGTTGGCATCGTCAATTGCCTGCGCGGTCGCATTAGTATTGCTGGCTACTTCTTTGGCAGTCATGCTCATTTGCGTCACTGCCGTCACGACTTTGTCCGTCTCTAAACAGTGATCCTGCATTTGACCGCTCGCTTGGCTGGTCTGAGTGTTCAGGCTTTGAGAAACGGTCTGTACTGTCGTCGCAGAGCGATGAATGTCCTGCATCAGTGGGTGCAGCTTATCCATAAACTCATTAAACGCGGCCGCCACTTCACCGACTTCATCCTGACTTTCGACTTTTAAACGAGCCGTTAAGTCACCGCCGCCTGCGGCAACATCTTTTAATGAAGCCGCGACATGTTGTAATGGCTGAATGCCTTTAGACACCACGATACTGGTGAGAACACTGGTAATGATCAATCCAATAGCGGAAATCAACACGGCAGATAATGTATGCTCTTTTAGCTCTTGAGTCTTTAACTCTCTGTGCATCGCAACTTGTTGGTCGATGTCATCAATATAAACGCCAGTACCTAAAACCCAGTCCCATTTAGATAGATATTCTGCATAGCCCAACTTAGGCGCTTGTGCGTCAATGGTCGGTTTGTGCCACGAGAAATAGAGGAACCCATCCCCTTTTTGAGAAGCGTCAATCAAGCCCGCAATAACTGCGACCCCATTTTCATCTTTTAAGTCGTAAAGGTTTTTACCCTCTAATGCAGGTTTGATGGCGTGCAACGTATTCACACCTTGAGAGTCGTAGGCAAAAAAGTAACCATCGCTTTCAAAGCGCATGGCTTTCAGAATTTCTTTTGCTGCCTCTTTATTACTTCCATTTACATCCGTGTCGTATAACGGTTTTATCGCCGTCACGCCCATCATCATATAGGCTTGTAACTCTTTCTTTTTCGTTTCGATGAGCTCTTGCCTGTCTCTTGCCAGCTCCGCTTCCAAACTTTTACTGCTGTTGATGTAATACACCACTGAGATCAACGTGGTGATCAACAACAGCGGAATTAGGGTTATCAGCAGCAATTTGTTTCGACTTTTCAACACCATGGTTTCCACTACCTCTTTTTCTTTTCAGACTTGCAAACTCCGCGCAACTTGTCTGTGAGGTAGGCGAGAATTTTCCCTTCCTCGGTCAGATTAATACTCTGGAGTTTGATGTGAATTATCTTCTCGTTATATATGCTCGGGCGGTCAGACTTTGAATTGTGTTAAAATCCGGTCATCAAATTGGAGATCTCACATGCAAACACTAGCAGGAAAGAAAATTCTACTCGGCATCAGTGGCGGTATTGCCGCGTATAAATGTGCGGAGCTAACCCGTCGCCTCATAGAGAGAGGAGCGCAAGTTCAAGTTGTAATGACGAAAGCCGCAAAAGAGTTCATTACCCCTTTAACCATGCAAGCCGTTTCGGGCCGTCCTGTCTCGGACAGTTTACTAGACCCAGCAGCGGAAGCCTCTATGGGCCATATTGAATTGGCCAAATGGGCAGATTTAGTGCTATTAGCGCCCGCGACCGCGGACTTAATCGCGCGCATGTCCGCAGGCATGGGGAACGATTTACTTACTACGCTCGTGCTCGCGACGGATTCCCCTGTTGCTGTTTCTCCTGCGATGAATCAACAGATGTATCGCAATATCGCAACCCAAGAGAACATCGCTACGTTAGCGCGTCGTGGTATGCACATCTGGGGCCCTGCGGCAGGAGAGCAAGCCTGTGGTGATGTAGGACCAGGTCGAATGCTGGAACCAATGCAGCTAGTACATCTATGTGAACAGTTCTTTCAACCAAAATTGCTAGAAGGTAAGTCGATACTCATTACCGCCGGACCAACTCGCGAAGCGATTGATCCAGTGCGTTACATTACGAACCATAGCTCCGGGAAAATGGGCTATGCATTGGCGAGCGCCGCAGCGCAGATGGGAGCAAAAGTCACCCTCGTGAGCGGTCCTGTCAGTTTAAATACGCCCGTAGGTGTTGAGCGCATAAATGTTTCCAGTGCACAAGAGATGCACGAAGCCGTTATGACACATGCAAACAGGCATGATGCGTTTATTAGCTGCGCTGCCGTTGCCGACTACCGCCCACAAACGATCGCGTCTCAAAAGTTGAAAAAGACAGAAGACAACGACGAAATGGTCATTAATATGGTTAAAAATCCTGATATTGTTGCATCTGTGGCAGCAATGACTGAGAAGCGTCCGTTTACCGTCGGTTTTGCGGCTGAAACCAATGATGTAGAGACCTATGCTCGAGGCAAGTTAACAAAGAAAAACCTCGATATGATCTGTGCAAACGACGTTTCGGTTGCAGGGCAAGGATTTAACAGCAACGACAACGCAATTACCCTTTACTGGCCTGAAGGTGAACTTGCGCTCGCTTTAGAATCAAAAGAAGCATTGAGCTTTAAAATTCTCGAAAAAATGCATCAATTGATGTAACTAACGTTTGAAAACCCTGCCAATTTTTTACAAAAGCTGGCATAAATTTGGTACAAAAATGACAACTAAGGGTGTTAAATCTCCCATTCCACCCTTAGTGGTCTAGTTTGAGGCGAAATAGCGTCTTATAATCCCCTCCGCTCAACTTTGTATTTTGAAAGGAAGTAACTAATGGCCGGCAGTAAAAAATCCAACCGTCGTGAAGAGATCTTACAAGCATTGGCAGAAATGCTTGAATCAACAGATGGCGCTTCACGCATTACTACGGCAAAACTGGCCAAGCAAGTCGGCGTTTCAGAAGCCGCGCTGTATCGTCATTTCCCAAGTAAAGCGCGCATGTTCGAAGGGTTGATTGAGTTCATTGAAGAAGCCTTGATGACACGTATCAACCGTATTCTAGACGACGAAAAAGATACACTAGAGCGTATTCGTATGGTGATGCACCTTATTTTGGCGTTCTCTGAACGTAATCCAGGTCTGACACGCATTTTGTCGGGTCATGCTCTAATGTTTGAAAATGAACGCCTACGTGAACGCATCAATCAACTCTTTGAGCGTATAGAAACACAATTGCGCCAAATCCTGCGTGAACGTAAGATTCGTGAAGGGAAGTCTTTCCCTGTCGAAGAGCGCATCCTAGCCGCGCAAATTCTGGGACAAGTTGAGGGGAGCCTAAACCGCTTTGTGCGTAGCGACTTTAAATACCAGCCGACTGCAAACTTTGACGAGTACTGGGCGCTTTTGAGTGCACAAATAAAGTAAAAGACTATGAGTAAAGACAAATACACGCAGCCCGAGTTTTCTCTTTCACTTCTTCACCCTCGTAACTGGGGCGTATGGCTTGGTTTTGGTCTGTTGGCCATCCTCGTCAATATTCTTCCTTATCGGCTGCTGCTTTCATTAGGTCGTTCACTCGGTAAACTTGGCATGCGCTACGGTAAAAAGCGTGTCCACGTTGCTCAGCGTAACTTAGAATTGGCCTTTCCAGACAAAACACCTGAAGAGATTCAACATATTGTTGAAGAGAACTTCAAAAATACCGGTATGGCACTGATAGAAACCGGAATCACTTGGTTCTGGCCGACTTGGCGCTTTAAAAACCTGATCGTCGAGAAAGATCTCGGCGCACTGCGTGAAAAAGCCAAAGAAGGTAAAGGCGTCCTACTTTGTTGTGTCCACGCTCTTAATCTAGAGATCACTGCGCGTGCTTTCGCCGTGTTAGGCGTGGCCGGGTACGGCGCGTTTCGTCCGCATAATAATCCTGCTTATAACTTTATCCAGTATTGGGGACGGACACATAACGGCAATAAACTGATTGATCGTAAAGATGTAAAAAAGATGATTCGTGTATTACGCAGTGGTGAGCGTCTGTTCTATTTACCGGATCACGATTACGGTCGCAAAAAATCAGTATTTGTGCCCTTCTTTGCCGTAGACGATGCGTGTACAACAACAGGCACGAGCATTCTGGCGTATACCTCAAAATGTGCGATCATCCCAGGCTCAGGGTTTCGCAATGACGAAGGAAAATACGACATCATCGCCGATAAGTGCATTGAAGCCGACTATCCACAAAAAGACGAAGTCGCCGCTGCCGCTTATATGAACAAGTATGTGGAAGAAGTCATTCTACGCGCTCCAGAGCAATGGATGTGGCTCCATAAACGCTATAAAACCATGCAAGATGAGCATGTCGAGAAAGGCATTCGCTATAAGTAAGTGGTCAAGGCGATGAATCCAAAAACAAAAAAGGGCAGATGAATATCCATCTGCCCTTTTTACTTTTTCAGAAAAAGTAACCAATTAAATGCCGTATTCTGCGCGGTACGCTTTGACTGCTTCTAGATGCTCTTTGTCTGTGCCTTTATCTTCAAGGAAAGTCACAAGGTCAGTCAAGCTAACGATCGAGATGATTGCACAACCAAAGTCACGCTCCACTTCTTGAATCGCAGACAACTCACCTTTGCCTTTTTCTTGGCGGTCAATCGCAACCAACACACCAGCAAGGTCTGCGCCATTTGCTTGAATGATTTCCATCGATTCACGAATCGCAGTACCTGCTGTGATTACGTCATCTACTAGCATGATACGACCTTCAAGCGCAGAGCCTACAAGGTTACCGCCTTCGCCGTGATCTTTCGCTTCTTTACGGTTGAAGCAGTAAGGCGTGTCG
>NZ_JADDYG010000824.1:15107-21900 GCF_015163535.1 Vibrio sp. OPT46
ATATCGTGGTGATCCGCCAGCGCGACTGCTGTTGTCGTCGCGATTGGGATACCTTTGTACGCCGGGCCAAACAGTACATCAAACTCAATGCCAGAATCAGCGAGCGCGGCTGCGTAAAAACGACCAAGACGCGCTAGGTCACGACCAGTATTGAAAAGACCAGCGTTAAAGAAGTACGGGCTTTTACGGCCAGATTTCAAAGTAAACTCACCAAACTTAAGAACTTCTTTCTCAAGTGCAAACTCAATAAATTCACGCTGGTATGCTTTCATTATTTTCTCTCTATGTCCTTGGTTTCTTGTGTCTCTTCTCGACAATCATTCATTTCTCTATTGTCGAGATAAAAAAATAGCCCCCATAATGGGAGCTATCTAAATCAATTGGCTAACGCCGCCTTCTGCGCTGCGACAATTTCCGTAATGCCGACTTTCGCCGACTCGAGCAATGCCATCAGCTGTTCGTGACTGAACGGTTCACCTTCTGCGGTGCCCTGAATTTCAATCATCTTGCCTTCTTCGGTCATTACTACGTTCATGTCTGTGTCTGCCGCTGAATCTTCAACGTATTCAAGGTCACACAGAACATCATCACCTAGCAAACCAACTGAAACTGCCGCTACGTGGCCTTTCATTGGGTTTGCTTTTAGCTTGCCGCTATCTACTAGGTGTTGGAATGCATCGGCCATTGCAACACTTGCGCCGCTGATGGATGCAGTACGCGTACCACCGTCAGCTTGGATAACGTCACAGTCAACGGTGATCATGAACTCACCCATGGCTTTTAGGTCGACAACAGCGCGTAGGCTTCGCGCGATAAGACGCTGAATTTCCATCGTACGGCCGCCTTGTTTGCCACTTGCCGCTTCACGACGAGTACGCGAATGTGTTGCTCGAGGTAGCATGCCGTATTCAGCTGTAACCCAGCCTTTACCTTGACCTTTTAGCCAACGTGGCACAGATTCTTCGACGGTCGCATTACACAACACTTTGGTGTTACCGAACTCAACTAGCACTGACCCTTCAGCGTAAGCTGTGTAGTTACGAGTAATTTTGATAGGGCGAACTTGATCCGCCTTGCGATCGTTTGGACGCATGGGCATCTACCTTAAATATGAGGAGAAGACGATTTGGTTGGGCGAAGATTATAACGGAATCGATTCCGGATTCATAGGTTACGCCGCTGGCACAACATAAACAATCCATACATCCCGCGCACCTATCGACGCAGCGTGATACACTCTTGAAGTAATTTTCAAAAAATGAAGACAGGAAAATTCGATGATTTACAGTATGACAGCGTATGCACGCAAAGAAGTAAAAGGCGATTGGGGTTCTGCGGTATGGGAAATCCGCAGCGTGAACCAGCGTTATTTAGAAACATACTTCCGCATGCCAGAGCAATTTCGCGGGTTAGAGCCCGTTTTACGTGAGCGCTTTCGTAAGCGCTTAGCGCGAGGCAAAGTAGAATGTAATCTGCGTTTTGAAGCAAACCCTGCCGCAAAAGGTGAGCTTAGCATCAATGAAGCGCTTGCTAGCCAGGTAATTAAAGCCGCTGAACAAGTCATGCACATGACTGGTGAACTGAGCCGAATCAATCCATTTCAAGTCATGCAATGGCCGGGGGTAATGGAAACGCCAGAGCAAGACATGGATGCAGTAAATAAAGTGCTACTAGAAGCGTTTGATGGCGCAATGGATGAATTTATTGAAGCGCGCGCTCGTGAAGGCGAGAACATGAAAGCGCTGATTGAACAGCGTTTAGACGCCATCTCTGCAGAAGTCGTAAAAGTGCGTGCCCGCATGCCAGAAATTTTAGAATGGCAACGTGAGCGACTATTCTCGAAGTTCGAAGACGCTAAAGTGGAACTGGATCCATCTCGTATCGAGCAAGAGTTGATTTTGCTAGCGCAAAAATCGGATGTTGCTGAAGAGCTCGATCGCTTGGACTCTCACGTAAAAGAAACCACAAACATTCTGAAAAAAGGTGGCGCAGTGGGTCGCCGTCTAGATTTTATGATGCAAGAGTTCAACCGTGAATCAAACACGCTAGCGTCGAAATCCATCAGCACCGACATCACCGCATCGGGCGTTGAACTGAAAGTTCTAATTGAACAGATGCGTGAGCAGATCCAAAACATTGAATGATCTAAAAGTCATCGAGTATTGAAACAAAAAAGCCCCGCTAGTGCGGGGCTTTCTTTTACTCATCTTTTTCCAAGGTTCTGTTATCAACGTAGGGCCAATAATGGTGTCCAATTCTGATCAGCAAAGTAGCCGCAGCCAAAATAAACGCAGCCAGAGATAACCACACAACCAAAACCGCATCCAGCTCTTTCATTCCGAGAGTGATATAGCGGGCGATCGCCATCATCGCGATGTAGATAGGATAGCGTACCGGAATTTTACCGTTCATCACGAACTGCTGCACCATGGCGAGCACTTCCAGATAGATAAACATCAACAGAATATCTGTGAGTAAGACACGCTTCTCTACAAATACGTGCACAAACTCTTGCATCATGGCGTACAACGTCGCCAAGGTAATAGAGACTAATAATACCGCCTCCAAAATATGGAAGATTCTCAGGAAAGGTCGACTAAAGGATTTCGGTAAATTCGACGGCATGGTCCATTATCCAAACAAAGAAAATAGGCCTTGAGTTTAGCATGCAACGATCTTCAATCAATCAGAATAAACATCAGTGTAAATCGACTCCAAGTCCTGGCATTTGCTTATAAAAACGCTCCGCTTATTTGGCGGAGCGCTTTTGTGTTATAGGACCTGTGGCATCACTTACGCCACTTGCTGCTTTTTTTCAGCTACGCGCTTTTTCTTCCGATATTTAGGGTGAGTGATCGGAATCGCAGATAGGAGTTTTTTGGTGTATTCGTTTTGCGGGTTTGCATAAATTTCTTTAGCACTGCCTGCTTCTACCACTTTGCCAAAATACATCACGGCAACTTTGTCAGAAACATGTTTCACCACCGAGAGATCGTGAGAGATAAATATGATCGCCAAGTTCATTTCTTGTTGCAGTTGTAGCAATAGGTTCAAGATTTGCGCCTGTACCGACACATCTAACGCAGATACCGATTCATCACAAATCAGCAGTTTAGGCTTCAATGCAATCGCGCGAGCGATACCGATACGCTGCCGTTGCCCGCCTGAAAATTCATGTGGATAACGGTTTACTGCCGTTTCTGGTAATCCCACTTTGATTAAAAGCTCTTTTACCCATTGTTTACGCTCTGTTGGCGTGCCAATTTTATGAATAACAAACGGTTCTTCCAGAATCATACCGATGGTATGACGCTGATTGAGTGACTCCATTGGGTCTTGAAAGACGATTTGCATGTCTTTACGCAGCGAGCGCATCTCTTTAACAGACAGTTTAGTGATGTCTTTACCTTCAAAGAAAATCTTACCTTCTGTTGGCTCGTATAACTTTAAGATCGTGCGACCAAGGGTGCTTTTACCACAACCTGACTCACCAACTAGCCCCAGTGTTTCACCTTCAGAAACAGACAGTGAAACCCCGTCTACCGCTTTGATGGTGTAGCCTTTCTTGAACAGCCCTTTACCAGAAACAAAGTGCTGCTTAAGATTTTCAACTCTTAATACTTCTTTTGCCATAACATCCTCTTTTATGACTGGTTCACTTTGCCCAGTTAACTGGCAAACATACTGGCATCAATAGGCTTGATATCGATCATCTGCTTCGGCTCATTATCTAAGCTCGGCATCAATCCCATTAAACGCTCTGTGTAGGGGTGCTGCGGGTTATCAAACAACTCAAAAATTTCTGCTTTTTCGACAATACGCCCACCATACATCACGGCAACATCATCACACACTTCTGCCACAACTCCGAGGTCGTGAGTGATGAAGATCATTGCCATGCCTGTTTCTTCCTGAAGCTCATTCATCAGTTCAAGGATAGACGCCTGAACCGTAACATCCAACGCTGTAGTCGGTTCATCACAAATCAGAATATCCGGCTTACAGGCCAATGCCATCGCGATCATGACACGCTGGCGCATACCACCAGATAGGTTATGGGGATACTCATTCAATCGCTTCTCTGGCATTGGAATTTTTACTTTTGCCAGCATTTCAATCGAGTACGCCTCCCGCTCCTTTTTGTCGAGCTCAGGTCGATGGAGCTCAAGCACTTCACATATTTGACGACCAATGGTATGCACTGGGTTAAGCGCCGTCATTGGGTCTTGGAAGATGATCGAAATGCGATCGCCACGCATGGCGTACATCTCTTCCGCAGGCAAATCAACTAGGTTGGTGCCGCGATAATTCACTTCACCTTTAATGATGTTGCCATATGGCTTAGGTAATAGCCCCATGATCGACATTGAGGTTACGCTCTTACCACTACCTGACTCTCCCACCAGACCGAGTGTACGTCCAGCTCTCACATCAAAGTTCACACCATGCAGAACCTTCACTGGCCCATCATCGGTGGTAAATTCAACTTCGAGATCTTTAACACTTAGGATTACATCGTTTTCCATAACCAATCCTTACAGCTTATAAGTGTCATCTACGACAACAACAGGTTCAAAAGCTTTGCCTGACTTCATCGCTTGTTTCGTTTCTTTTTTGATATCACTATCAATCCAGTAAGTGCCATCGCCTATGATTGCACCACTGAACAGCGCCTCTGTCATGCGATTCATTGGCTTATCTGGAAACTTTAACCAGCGCCAGTGACCATAGCGGACATAAGGAACCATGTAGCCTGGGACGATAACGTGAGCATCAATGATGTCACGCTGAATCTCATGACCTAGCTGGATCTTTTTATCCATATCCATGCCAAAACGATACTCGATGATCTTTTCATCCAGTTCAGGCGTGCTGTAGTTTGTGAAAGAGTTAGTTTGCGGCTTGTTCGCATTGACTGAATGGAAATACTCCCAATACGTTGGGATCTCAGACGTACCCATATCTAAGAAAGCCAAATCGTGCTTTTTCTCACGTACGTATTTGAACATGGATGAGCCATCAACTAACTTGAGCTCAATATCCAGCCCTGCTAGCTTGGCTTGCTCACGCAAAAAGGCAATACGAGGAGTATGAACAGGTGTTCCGTAGGTCAGCTCGAAGCTTAAGCGCTCACCTTTATCATTGACACGAATACCATCAGAACCAATTTTGTTAAAGCCTGCGGCTTCGAATGCCTCGGCCGCTTTTGCGGGATCAAACTTCGGTGCCTTAGCATCTGGTAGGGTGTATTTACCATGACCATAACCGGTCGGGTTCGGTTTACGGGAGTAGTCGCCACGCATGACATTCTCTATCATGCCATCAAAGTCAATCGCGTAAGTAATGCCCTTGCGAATGTTTAAATCATCCAGCAAAGGCATCGCGGTGTTCATCCATACACCACCAGCCCCAACTGGGAATTGGTTGTAACCCCAGAACTTTTGAATGTATCCCTTTTGGTAAGGTTCCGTATTCGATTTATCATGCCATAAGCTTGGTAAAACAAGACCAAATGCGTCCAGCTTCCCTTTCTCAAAGTGCTTCATCGCGATATCACTGTCGCGAATCACTGTGATGCGGATTTTGTCGACATTATAGCGATGTTGATAATACTTATTGCTGTAACCCCACCAGTCTTCACCGACATGCTTGAAGGTAACACTTTTACCTTTTTTAATGTCATCTAGGTAGTATGCACTGGTCGTTGGTTCACTTTTAAAATTGTAGTAGCGGACAAAGTTGTCATGTATACCGTCACCATTTTCATCTTTTGAAGGGTTAGCATAAAAATGTGCGGGACGTGGGCGCAGAGCCCCCATTCGTAACAGCAATTCTTCCGGATTGAACTCTTTCGCCGCCTTAACAGCAAACGTGTGAGTGTCGTACTTGATAACATCCGCAATCGTTTTGTTGTAGTAATCGTTGTACCAAGGTTCCAAGATGTCTTTGGAACGATAAAACTTCAGCATGAACACGAAATCGTCGGCAGTCACAGGTTTGCCGTCCGACCATTTGGCTTCAGGGTTGAGTTTAAAATAGACCGTTTTGTTGTCACCTGCTAACGCCCACTCGTTAGCAAGCTCAGGTATGAACTCTAAAGTATCTGGGTGGCGGACCACCAAGCCTGGTGTTTCATCTAAGATAAAAGAACGTAGCCCTGCATTAGCATCTGGGCCAACACTACGTAACGTCTGCGGGAAACTTGACATAAAGGTGCGATAAGTCCCTCCACGTTTCGCTTCTGGCGAACCATATTGAGGCTCATCCCAGTTTGTTTGCCAGTTTAAGTCAGTCGGAAGCGTTGCTGACATTGCACCAAAACTCAGGGCGCTCAGCGTGGACGCTAAAAATAATTTCTTCATAAAACTTCCCTTTTTTATGTTTTGCTCACAATGCTCGCTTAAACATAGCGTGTGAATTTTTTCGGGTCGAAAGCCGCTCGAATGGCTTCACCAATAAAGGTCACCATTACCAGAACCAGAACAATAGAAGTCACTACTGACGCAACAATCCATGGCGAATCTAAGTTTGACTTACCTTGTTGCAGTAATTCCCCCCAACTTGGTGTTGGTGGCATCAAGCCTAAGCCTAGGTAATCGAGAGCAGTCAATGCTGTGATGTTAGCTGCAATAGTGAAAGGTGCTAGGGTTACAATCATCACCATCGTATTTGGCAAGATGTGATTAAACAAGATACGTCCAGTCGATGCCCCTAAAGCACGTGCCGCCATTACGTATTCTCGTGCCGCTTCTTTATAGGTCATGGTCCGCATGTACCATGTCATCCCCATCCA
>NZ_JADDYG010000824.1:21960-24096 GCF_015163535.1 Vibrio sp. OPT46
AGTGAAAAGCACGTTAATAGCGACAAAGAGAGCAAACGTCGGTTGAACGATTGAGACAAGAATCATAATGACGTACAAAAACGGGACCATTGACCAGATTTCGATAAGTCGCTGTACAAACAAGTCAAATTTACCGCCCCAAAAACCCATAGCACAACCGACTGCAGTACCGATCGCGTAGGAAATGGCCATCGTAAGCAACGCAAATCCCATCGCCGTTCTGAATCCGTAGACAAGTCGCGCCAAAATATCGCGACCTATCACATCTGTACCTAAATAATGCTTATTTTCGGCGCTAGGTGCTGTTGGCGGGAAATCACCACTAAAATCTTGTTCATATGGGTTCCATGGCACAAGCGGCAAAATAACAAAGTTGTCGCCCCCTTCGGCCTCAAACGCTTTTTGCAGTACGCGATAATCCGCTTCGCTGGATGACTCTTGGCCGAATTCGCTACCTAAACGTACGTCACTGACAACAGGAAAATAGTAGCTACCATCGTACTTGACGACTAGCGCTTTACTGTTAATCAAAAGTTCGGCGAATAGAGAAAGGATCAACATGATAGAAAGAGCAACAAACGACCAATAGCCTCGTTTGATCTCTTTAAAGTGACGAATTTTCTTTTGAGTTAATGGACTAACTTTAATCATGTTACGCTCCAAACTTCACACGTGGGTCGACTAAAGCAACACAAATATCTGAAATAATGTTACCAATGAGCAGCAACAGCGCATTAATGGCGACAATACCCATAACAACAGGGTAATCACGCTCCATGATTGATTCGTAACCCAATAAGCCAATGCCATCAATATTGAAGATAACTTCAATCAGGAAGGCACCGGTCATGAAGAACAACAAAGAGTTACCAAAGTGACTCGCGATCGGAATTAAGCTGTTACGCAACGCGTGCTTACGAACTGCTTTTTTGAAAGGTAATCCTTTCGCAATTGCGGTGCGGATGTAATCTGAGGAAAGGTTTTCCATCAGGTTATTTTTCATTGTCATCGTCAGCGTGGCAAAATCACCAATGAGGTAACAGATCAAAGGCAACACCGCATGCCACATAATGTCTTTAGTGCGTTCAAAGAAGGTTTCGTAATCGTCGAAGTCATCGCCGACAAAGCCTCCCATCGGAAACCATTCCAAGTGATAACTAAATAACGTGATCAGCAATACACCCACCACATAACCTGGTAGCGCGTAGCCTACGAAAATGAGTACTGAAGAAGCGGAATCAAACACAGAACCGTGCTTGAGCGCCTTATAGTAACCAAGAGGAATCGAGATAAAATAACTAATAAAGAAGGTCATGCCGCCATAAAACAACGACACTGGCAAACGCTCTGCGATCATGTCCGAGACAGGCTCGTAGTAACGCGTCGACTCGCCAAGATCTAGCATTACCAAACGACTTAACCACTCGACGTACGCTTCCGTTACAGGTTTATCCAGGCCATAAAACGCATTCAGCTCCGCGATTTGATCGTCAGAAAGGGCCGTATTACCACCCGCAGACGTCATTGATGCGGCGCCGTCCCCCTGGGACTGCATTTGTGACAACATGCGTTCAACAGGTCCGCCAGGCACGAAACGAGTGATAGCAAAGATGAGAATAGTTATCCCGAGAAACGTTGGGATAACCAACGCCAAACGGCGTAAAAAGTACGACAGCATATACAACTTGCTCCTTGTCTACTGTCCAGTTCAAACGGAGTGAAAGAGGATATTTTCCGCCCAAAATGGTGCATATTTATCTCGTAGTAACTAAAACTGTTGAAGCACACTCCCTGCGCCTCAAGAGCTAGACTTTTCTACTACTGCAATAATTTCAGCGTCATATTTATCTTGAATCCACATCAGCTTCAAGTGTTTGAAACCAAAACATGACAAACTTCCTTCGATGTCGAAAAACAGAAATGTTTTTGTAAAAAATTATAAAAAACCACAAAAATAATTCATACAGAATATCAATCTAGGCTGTTTAGAGCCAAAACCCTACATAAAAATGCACCCTACACACATAAATAGACACACAATCCAAGGTTATATTTGACCTAAAAATACGAGTGAGCCCTTTAACCGCAATGGGTATCATATTTTGATACCACCTAATAAGTTCGAGCTAACAAAGT
>NZ_JADDYG010000824.1:24106-27571 GCF_015163535.1 Vibrio sp. OPT46
TAATCCAAGGTTATATTTGACCTAAAAATACGAGTGAGCCCTTTAACCGCAATGGGTATCATATTTTGATACCACCTAATAAGTTCGAGCTAACAAAGTATGGATTCGATATAAAACTCATCTCAGAACAATTCACTGGAAAAATATCTTTTTCCAGATTCAATTACCCACTAAAAAACCATAGGCAAGATAAGTCATTAAAGTTTATAAGAAACACAAAATACGGTGTTTTATTGAAATTTAATATCGATTCATAAACTTTATTCGGTTTTTTATTCCGCCTTTTTAACAAAGCCCAGTCGTTCACATCTTTTTTACATTTAAGCATCCCCGTTTACCACTGGTTTGACTTCCTTTTTTCATCTCGGTTATACATTGGCCGAACGTTAACGAAATATTAACGTCACATTTGGCCGCTATGCGGCCAGACATAGGAAATAATAATAATCGGAGCAACAAGGATGTATAAAAACACAACCGCTTTATCTGTTGCGATAAGCCTTGCTTTGGGGACAGCAGCAGTTGCAGCCCCAGCAACAGCACTGGCAGAAGAGCAGCAAGTTGAAAAACTTCAAAAGATGAAAGTTACTGGTTCGCGTATCTCCACGACGGATATGGAAGGTCCTTCACCAGTTACTGTTATTAATAGTAAAGACATTGAGTCTAAAGGCTTTAACAGCGCGCAAGACGTATTGAACAGTTTGACCCAAAACACAGGTGGTGTAATGGCTCAAACAGACTCTTTCTCGTTTACACCAGCAGCGCAGTCAGTCAACTTACGTGGCCTTGGCGCGTCACGCACATTGATTCTTATTGATGGCCGTCGTCTTCCTCAATACCCGCTAGCACAAGATGGTACATCTAACTTCCAAGATATCGGCCAAATCCCTGTCGCCGCTATTGAGCGTGTTGAAGTAATGACCGACTCAGGTTCTGCTATCTACGGCTCCGACGCAATCGGTGGTGTCGTAAACTTCATTTTAAAGAAAGACTTTGATGGCGTTTCTGTAAAAGTACGCGCGGGTGACGCGACGGATGGTGGTTACCAAAATGGTCGTTTAGACGTTGTAGCTGGCAAAAACTTTGACGACAAACGTATTCTCTTCGTTGGCCAATTTGCGGGCAACGAAATGCTAAAGCAATCTGACCGAGATGATTGGGCTGGCGATGACGGTTCTAGCCGTTCTCAGCTAAGTGGCTACTCTAGCTACGGTGCAAACTTTGAAGGCGCCAACGGAACACTTCTAACACCAGCTGATGCTGGTTCTTCATGTAAAGAAGTCGTTGGTGATGCCGCGATTGAACGAGCGGATGGGAAGTGTGGTGTTAACCGCTCTGCATACCGAACATTAAAACCAGAAAACAAACAAGTAGACCTACTTTTACGTGGTGAAATGGACATTAACGACAATGTCACTGCCATGGCAGAAGCCCGTTTTGGCTACAAGTCTACAGAATCTGAATTCGAACCTAACCCTTACAGCGTTGAAGTTGATGCCACTCACTTCCGCGGCGAAGGCGAATACACTCGCCGTATGGTCGAATTTGGACCACGTGAAAGTAACACTGAAGCCGATTCTTTTGGCTTAACCTTAGGCTTGAACGGCCTGCTTGCTGATACGTATGATTGGGACCTATCCGCTGGTTACTCTGAGCAAAGCGTTGAAACAAGCAACCCAGCAATCTTTCTAACTCTCGACCAAGCTGTACAAAATGGTGATGTCGATCTTCTAGGGCCTATCTCACAAGACGTTGTAGACAAATACAGCGGCACTTCAAGCAAAGAAGCTTACTCAAAGCTTTACTCTGTTAACGGCTCACTGGCTGGTGATTTGGTTGAACTTCCTGCAGGTATGTCTGGCTTTGCTGTTTATGGTGAATGGAACCGTACTGACTACAATGAGACGATTGATGCTACAACAGCAGCTGGTGGTTTCTCTGGTCTAGGTGGAACATCAGGCGGCGGTGACCGCGATCAGATTGGTCTTGGTGTTGAAGCTCTTATTCCTATCATTGAAGATTTAGAAATGACTGTCGCTGGTCGTTACGACCACTACTTCGACGACTCGGCAACTGGCGGCGCATTCACTCCTAAAGTAGCCCTAGCATACCGTCCTACTGACACCCTATTGCTACGTGGTAGCTACGGTCTAGGCTTCCGAGCTCCGGACTTGAAGCGACTATTTGGTGATCAAACTCGAGGCTTTGGTTCTGGTTTTGACCCTGTGCTTTGTGCCAACGCTGGTGGTAGCGGCCCACAAGATAAAGACAAGTACCCAGAGTGTGATACTCAGTACTTCGATACGCTTAATGGCCCTAACTCAGAGCTGAAAGAAGAAACAAGTACAAACATTAACTTGGGCCTAGCGTGGGAGCCTGTGGATGATCTTGGTGTAACCGTTGACTGGTACCACATCAAGATGGAAGACGTCGTAACTGCACCAACTTACCAAGATGTAATTAACGATCCAGGTAAATACCCAGGTACTGAAGTCGTTCGTAACCCAGATGGCACCATCAAGTCGGTATCCTATGGTCCAGTGAACCAGTCGTATGAAGAGCGTTCTGGTATTGACCTAGCGATCAAATACGCATACGACACTAATGAGTTCGGTTCATTTAACACGCGTGTTGCTGTAACGAAGATCTTGATTGCTGAATATCAAGAAAACGACAGCGAGCCTGTAACGGATGAAAGAGATTTCATGCCTGAATACACCGCAACGTTAAATCTTGGCTGGGCATATGAAGATGTCGCTATCAACCTATTTGGTAAATACCGCGACCGTATGTGTTCAAGCTACGCAAACCGTTACTACTTTGATGACTGTGATTCTGCTAAAAAAGCGGGTTACAAAGCAGAAATCGCTAGTATGACAACGTGGAACCTAACGGCTTCTTACCAATTCAACGAGAGTGGTCGTGTAACTCTTGGTGCTATCAACATGTTTGACAAAGTACCGCCTGCAGATCCTCTAAGCGATACCTCTCCATTCTATGCAACTGGGTATGACGATCCAATCGGACGTCAGCTATACGTCGAGGCATCATACGACTTCTAAAAAATATTTGGCGCGGGTTTTCCGCGCCCTTTTCGACTGACTAAAACACTGACAAGGATGCAACCATGAAATTCAAGGAATTTGGTCTCAGTGCCATAGCTGCAGCATTGCTTACTATCAGTAGTAGCTCTATAGCGGCCAACTCTGGTGCTGTCGTTTCCACACAAGCAAAAGCAAATCAATCTTCAGAAGCTTCGCAACAAAAAATCGACAATTATGCCGAAAGTACTGAAGGCATGTTGGCAGAATACAAAGGCTTACTACGTCAAATCGACAGCATGAAAGTCTACAACGAGCAAATTAACCGTATGGTTCAATCACAGCAAGGTGAATTGGACTCATTAAATAACCAAATTGCTCAGATCGATCAAACGGCAACAGAAGTAGTGCCACTAACACTTAA
>NZ_JADDYG010000824.1:27581-39681 GCF_015163535.1 Vibrio sp. OPT46
TCGTATGGTTCAATCACAGCAAGGTGAATTGGACTCATTAAATAACCAAATTGCTCAGATCGATCAAACGGCAACAGAAGTAGTGCCACTAACACTTAAAATGATCGATGCACTCGATGAGTTTGTGACTCTCGATCTGCCTTTCCAGAAAAAAGAACGTAATAAACGTGTCCAAGAACTGCGTCGTCTCATGGATCGCGCCGACGTAACGACTTCTGAGAAATTCCGTAAAGTGATGGAAGCCTACCAAATTGAAGAAGGCTTCTCTCGCTCAATTGAATCTTACAAAGCTAGCCTAGATAGAAATGGGGAAACCGTGACTTACGATTTCCTACGTATTGGTCGCACGGCGCTTTTATTCCAATCTCCAGACGGTGGTGAGACAGGTATGTGGAACCAACAAACACGTCAATGGGAAACATTACCGGAAAGCTACCGCATAGCGGTACAGCAAGGCCTTCGAATCGCGAAGAAGCAAGCGCCACCAGCGCTAATCAAATTGCCTGTATATGCTGGGGAGGAATAAGAGATGAAAGGATTCAAAACTCTAGCCGTTGGTCTACTAGCGAGCTTATTTATGGCTTCAGGCGTACAAGCAGAAACGCCTAAAAACCTATCTGAACTACTCAAAAACGTAAAATCAGAAAGCATCGTTGAGTCAAAAGAGAACAAAGCCCGTGAAGCTGAGTTCAAGAACAACCGAGATAAGCAAGCAGCATTATTGCAACAGGCTCGTGAAGAGCTAGCTTCACAGCAAGCACTGGGCGATCAACTTAAAGCGACATTTGATGAAAACGATAAGCAGCTGACTGAACTAACAGAAACCTTACGTGTTCGCTCTGGTACTTTGGGCGAAATGTTTGGTGTGGTCCGCCAATATGCGGGCGAGTTTAAAGGCTTATTTGCAGCCTCTCAAAACGCAGTTCAGTTCCCAGAGCGTGACGCGCTACTAACGAAACTGGCTGAAAGTAAAGAACTGCCATCAACACAAGAGCTAGAAGCATTCTGGCATACCATTCTTCAACAAGTGGTTGCCTCAGGCGAGACAGCAACAACCCAAGCAACGGTTGTTTATGGCGAAGGTAAAGAAGCGGTTCGCGATGTTACTCTTGTCGGTGAATTTAACGCGATTGCCGATGGTAAGTACGTTACTTATGTACCTCAAACAGGTAAGTTCGAAGAACTCTCTCGACAGCCTCGCACCAATATTACACGTCATGTTGCGGGCTTTGAGTCAGCGTCAAACAGCTATGAGCCACTGTTTATTGACCCATCCCGTGGTGTAATTCTGTCTCTACTTGTACAAAGCCCAACCGTTCAAGAACGTATTGATCAAGGTGGCATTGTAGGTTACGTCATCCTTGGTATGGGTGCAGTTGGCGCTATCATTGCTCTAGTTTGCTTCCTACGCCTTCAAGTGATTGGCGGTAAAATGCGTAAGCAAGCGAAATCAGAAACCGTGATTCCTGGTAACCCTCTGGGTGAAGTTATCCAAGCTTACCAAGAACACAAAGGTGACAACCTTGAAGATCTGGAAGCGAAACTGGACGAAATCATCCTACGTAACGCACCGAGCATTGAACGCTTTATCAGCTCAATCAAACTGTTCGCTTCTGTTGCACCACTTCTAGGTCTACTGGGTACGGTTATGGGTATGATCGGTACGTTCCAAGCAATCACACTATTTGGTACAGGTGATCCTAAGCTAATGGCTGGCGGTATCTCTGAAGCACTTGTTACTACGATGCTTGGTCTGGTTGTCGCAATTCCTCTACTGTTCCTGTACACCATCGTACACAGTAAAGGTCGTCGTTTGGTTCAAACTCTTGAAGAACAGAGTGCAGGCTTCATCGCTCGCTATCAGGAAAAACTACATAAAGCCGAAAGCTAAGGAGGCGTTATGTGGTGGTTAGTTGGAGAACTTGAATCAATTAGGCGCTTCTTGGGAATGGGTGGCGATGTACTCGTCGCCATCTTCATCCTCAGCTTTATGCTTTGGGCAGTATTGTTAGAACGTTGGTTCTATTTTGCTGCCGTCGCTCCAAAAGCCATGAAAAAAGCCGTTGGCTCATGGCAGGGGCGATCAGAGCACCAGAGCTGGAACGCTAAGATGATCCGACAAGAAATTGTTTCTCGTCAGGACATTGAGAATAAAAAGGGCCTGCCAATCGTGAAAGTGTTGATTGCGCTTTGTCCCTTACTGGGTTTGCTCGGCACCGTTGTTGGCATGATCCAAGTATTCGACATCTTAGCGGTAACAGGAACAGGAAGCCCTCGAGCAATGGCCTCGGGGATCTCAAAGGCAACAATCCCAACGTTAGCCGGGATGGTGGCTTCTCTATCAGGACTGTTCTTTAGTTCACGTCTTGATCATTTAGCCAAAGTCACAACGCAAAAGCTGGAAGATAAGCTAAAGCATATTGCCTGAGTAAATGGAATTAGAGGTATAGGTCATGAAAAGACGCTATAGCAGTGATAGCAGTGATGAAACCGCTATCGATATGACACCGATGCTCGACATCGTATTCATCATGTTGATCTTCTTTATCGTAACAACATCGTTCGTAAAAGAAGCTGGTCTAGAAGTAAACCGCCCGACGGCAAGCTCTGCGCAAACCGTGAAAAAAGGTAACATCATGGTCGCAGTTGGTGCGGCGGGTGATGTTTGGGTTGATAAACGCCGCATCGAAGTGGACGCGGTTCGCGCGAATATTGAACGTCTTCGTGCAGAAAGCCCTGATGGCGCAGTTGTTATCCAAGCCGACACAGAAGCAAATGCTGGCGTAGTCGTGAAGGTTATGGACCAGATCAAAATGGCAGGTGTAGAAAGCATCTCCATTGCCGCAACCAATAAGGATTAAGCTTATGCGGTATCTGGCCTCAATTGCACTGGCGCTCATTGTCTCCCTCGGGTTGTTCTGGGGGATGGACAAGCTAGTAAACAAAGAGCGCCACGAGTTAGTGTCGAATGATGACCTGCGTATGGTCGAGTTTATTCGCATTAAACCAGACGAAAAAATACAGGAGAAAAAACGCGAACTTCCAAAGCCACCACCGCCTAAGCGTCCGCCGCCGCCGCCAGAAATGAAAGTGACAGCGACAGTAAAACCGGTGATGGAGCAGACCCCAATGGATATGCCAAAGCTTGACCTACCCGTAAATGTTACAGGTGGTTCGGTGCTTGGACATTATAGCCAGGGTGGAGGTGCGCAACTCGCGGGTAGCGGAGGTCCAACACCTCTAGCGACATTCCAACCTCAAATGCCTAGGAAAGCTGCGAAAGCAGGAATAGAAAAAGGGGTCGTCTTATTAGAGTTTACTGTCAACGCACGTGGTGCCGTAGAGGACATCAAAGTTCTTAAAGAGCAACCACGACGCTTAGGCCTCGGTCGAGCGGCAAGAAAAACAGTCTCTAAATGGACATTTAAACCAAAATTGGTTGACGGGAAACCTGTTAGCTCGCGCCTATCGCAAGAAATAGAGTTCTCAACCAATTAAGGAGTCACGATGAAAAGTTTATGGAAAAGCAAAGTGGCTTCTTTAATTCTCTTCGTAGGAGTGGCAATGGCCGCTCCTACGATGGCAAAAGAAGCTCCTCAGTTATCAGATCGGACATTTCGAACCGTTAACAAAGTGCAAGAGTTGATCGCAACTGAAAAATATTCAGCAGCGAAAGAAAAACTAGCAAGCGCTTTAGAAAGCACAAGTTCGAAAAAATACGACCGAGCAGTTTTACTTCAGCAGACTGGCTTTTTGTATTCGCTACAAGACAATTATGTGCAAGCAGCAAAATACTTTGCCGAAGCATTACAGCTCGACGCACTTCCCGTTCCTGTTGCTCAACAAGTTCGCTACAGCTTGGCTCAGCTTTACCTAGCTGAAGAAAAGTATACGTTGTCTGTAAAAACGATGAAGGAATGGTTCAAGGTTGCAGAAACAACCAAAGAGAAGCCTCAAGCTCATGCTTATATCACGTTAGCGAGCGCTTATGTTCAGTTGGAAGATTACAAAAATGCAATCCCACCAACCAAAAAAGCCATCGCGATGAGCAAGAGCCCAAGTGAGTCTTGGTACTTAATTCTCGTTGCATCTCACTACGAGTTAGGCCAGCTGAAAAGCGTTGCCAGTGTACTCAAAACTCTGACTTCAAAGTACCCTCAGAAAAAGCGTTACTGGATGCAACTTTCTGGTGTCTACATGGAGCTAGGTCAAGAACGCAACTCTCTAGCCACCCTAGAAATGGTTTACAAAATGGGGAAACTAGAAGGAGAGAAGGAATATTTACGCTTTGTAAACTTCTTGGCTTATCAAGGTATTCCATATAAAGCAGCCAAAACTCTTGAAAAGGAAATGGCAGCTGGAAACATTGAAAAGACGAAGGAAAACTATGACCGCCTAGCCAGTTTCTGGCAGCAAGCTAAAGAGCTAGATAAATCAATTCTCGCTTATAAAAAGTCATATAACCTCGCTCCTTCTGCTAAAACGCAAATTCAGATTGCTCGCTTAATGATACAAGACAAGCAGTATTCTGAAGCAACTCGTTTTGTAGAAAGCGCGGCATCCAGTGCCTCTAAAGAGCAAAAGGCAGAACTTGAATACATTCGCGGGATGGCCTATTTCGAGCTTAAGCAACCACAAAAGGCCTTACAGGCAATGAAAGGTGCGGCTCAATCGCCAAAATTCAGGTCAACCGTTAGCCCTTGGATAAATTTCCTAGAGTCTCAAGGATAATTCGAAGATTAAGTGTGAGTCAGTCGCACGCCTGGGGAAGTGAAAGCTTCCCCTTTTTTCCGTTTTATCATTGTTAACCCCTATTTTTAACCAGAGTCACTCACGCAAGCCAAATCGGGACTCTAAACCTAAAATCAGCACACTAAACGGTTGTAGAAATGGTTTTAATAACAGAGTGCGCGGATGGTAAGTCCTGTGCCACGCTCCTTCTTCGCTGTTTAGGAACACTCTGCCGTAAGTAACTATTTCATCTGGGACAATCACAGACAGAAAGATCAACTGGTAACAAAATAGAGATCATGATACTCTTCGCCTCCATTTTTCTGGCGGGATTATCACCAAGATCCACTCCTTTGGTGGTTGATTTCTCAATGCCAGTGCTATCGTTATAAGAATGTCGAACTTTCCTTCGGCACTCAATCAATCCAATCAAAAGTGGAACAGTACAATGGGCAAAGGTACTCTCTATATCGTATCTGCACCTAGCGGCGCAGGTAAATCTAGCTTGATCTCAGCGATGTTGGAACGCAACCCAACCTACGCAATGAAAGTGTCTGTGTCTCACACCACGCGCAACATGCGACCTGGTGAAGAAAATGGTGTCCACTACCATTTTGTAGCGAAAGATGAGTTTGAAGCCCTGATCGCTAAAGGTGACTTCCTAGAATACGCAGAAGTGTTTGGTAATTATTACGGCACATCTCGTGTATGGATTGAAGAAACACTAAATAAAGGTATCGACGTTTTTCTAGATATCGACTGGCAAGGCGCACGCCAAATCCGTGAACAAATGCCAGAAGCCAAAAGCATCTTCATCCTGCCACCATCAAACGGTGAGTTAGAGCGCCGCTTGAACACTCGTGGTCAAGATAGCGATGAAGTGATCGCAAAGCGTATGGCTGAAGCCAAGTCGGAAATCTCTCATTACAACGAGTACGACTACGTGATCGTAAACGACGATTTTGATACCGCTTTGATGGATTTTAAAGCTATCTTGCGTGCTGAAAGATTGAAGGAAGAAAAGCAAGCTGCTAAATATAAAGGTATGCTTGACGCGTTGTTAGCAGAGTAACTTCAAAAAAGTCACGCTGTAAAACATAAAGAATTTCCCGTTTTTTGCCCAGTGCGAAAAACACGATAAACTACCTGAGAAAGTCCACAAACGGTGGCTTGTCTAATTGCTAGTAAATAAAGTAGTTAGGTTGTATACTTTCTCGTCATTCTAAAATTTTAGTTAACTATTTGGAGTCCTCATGGCACGCGTAACTGTTCAAGACGCTGTTGAAAAAGTTGGCAACCGTTTCGACCTAGTACTGATTGCGGCTCGCCGCGCTCGTCAAATGCAAACTGGCGGTAAAGATGCACTAGTGCCAGAAGAGAACGATAAGCCAACGGTTATCGCTCTACGCGAAATCGAAGAAGGTTTAATTACTAAAGAAGTTCTAGACGCTCGTGAACGTCAAGAACAGCAAGAGCAAGAAGCGGCAGAGCTAGCGGCAGTAAGCAGCATCGCTCACAACCGTTAATTCTGACTTTAGAATTCAACAACCTCCCGGGCCTATAATTTGTATCTATTCGATAGCCTCAAAGACGTTGCCCAAGAATACCTAACAGAGCCTCAGATTGAGGCTCTGCGTCAATCTTATGTGGTAGCGAGAGATGCCCATGAAGGGCAAACCCGCTCTAGCGGTGAACCATACATCATCCACCCTGTCGCTGTGGCTCGTATCTTGGCCGAAATGCGCCTTGATATCGAAACCCTCCAAGCTGCTTTGCTGCATGACGTCATTGAAGACTGTGATGTAACTAAAGAAGATCTCGAAGAGAAATTCGGCAACACTGTCGCAGAATTGGTTGATGGTGTATCTAAACTGGACAAACTCAAATTCCGCGATAGGAAAGAGGCTCAGGCTGAGAACTTTCGTAAGATGGTTCTGGCCATGGTGCAAGATATCCGCGTCATTCTGATCAAACTGGCTGACCGCACGCATAACATGCGTACGCTTGGCGCGCTTCGACCAGATAAAAAGCGTCGTATTGCTCGTGAAACGTTAGAAATTTACGCGCCCCTCGCTCATCGTCTTGGTATTCACAATATCAAAACCGAACTCGAAGAGTTGGGCTTTGAGGCGCTATATCCCAACCGCTACCGCGTACTGAAAGAAGTGGTTAAAGCCGCACGTGGTAATCGTAAAGAGATGATCCAACGCATTCACAGCGAAATAGAAGGCCGTCTGCAAGATTTTGGCTTGAATGCTCGCGTCGTTGGTCGTGAGAAAAACCTGTTCTCTATCTACAACAAGATGAAAACCAAAGAACAGCGCTTTCACACCATCATGGATATCTATGCGTTCCGAGTCGTTGTTGATACCGCTGATACTTGTTATCGCGTTTTAGGCCAAGTACACAGCTTGTATAAGCCACGTCCTGGTCGCATGAAAGATTACATCGCGGTACCAAAGGCGAACGGCTATCAATCGCTACACACTTCCATGGTTGGCCCACACGGCGTACCTGTTGAAGTTCAGATCCGTACTGAAGATATGGATCAAATGGCGGACAAAGGTGTCGCGGCACACTGGTCTTACAAAGACAAAGGTGACAAGTCTGGTACCACTGCGCAAGTGAAAGCTCAGCGTTGGATGCAAAGCCTGTTAGAGCTACAACAAAGCGCGGGTAACTCATTCGAATTCATTGAAAACGTAAAATCCGATCTTTTCCCAGATGAGATTTACGTCTTCACACCAAAAGGTCGTATCGTTGAACTACCTTTAGGCGCAACGGCTGTCGACTTTGCCTATGCCGTACATACCGATGTAGGCAACTCTTGTGTTGGTGCTCGTGTTGATCGTAACCCTTACCCATTGAGTAAGGCATTGAAAAACGGTCAGACAGTGGAAATTATCAGTGCCCCTGGTGCGCGTCCGAATGCGGCATGGCTGAACTATGTCGTGACTTCTCGTGCCCGCACTAAGATTCGACAAGTACTGAAAACGATGCGTCGTGAAGAGTCGATTACTTTAGGTCGTCGCCTACTTAATCACGCACTTGGCCGTCACTCGATTGATTCAATTTATCCAGAAAATATCCAAGAAGTCTTGAATGATCTTCGCCTAGAAAGCATCGATGATTTATTGGCTGCTATTGGATTGGGTGAGTTGATGAGCATTGTGATCGCACGTCGTCTCCTTGGTGACACCGAAGAGCTCACGACAACAAGTTCAATCCCAACGGACTCGAAGAAGAAGCTTCCGATTCGTGGCGCAGAAGGCTTATTGCTGACGTTTGCAAATTGTTGTCATCCTATCCCAGATGATCACATTATTGCTCACGTATCGCCTGGTCGTGGTTTGGTTGTTCACCGAGAAACATGTCCGAACGTTCGTGGTTATCAGAAAGAGCCAGACCGTTATATGGCTGTCGCTTGGTCTGAAGACTACGATAAAGAGTTCATTGCTGAACTTAAAGTCGACATGCTTAACAACCAAGGTGCTCTTGCAGAACTTACCAACGTGATCTCGAAAACAGGATCAAACATTCATGGCCTTTCAACGGAAGAACGTGATGGTCGTCTATACACTGTGACTGTGCTGTTGACGACGAAAGATCGTGTCCACCTTGCTGGTATCATGCGTAAGATTAAGGCAATGCCTCAAGCAACCCGAGTCAGACGCAGAAAGAACTAACCTCTATCGCCACCTACTCTGTTAGGTGGCGATTTTTTATACCTCAATAAATATGAACCTAGAACGTTACAACCGTATTCACCAAGTCCTAAAAACTCGCCAAACTGATCTGACACTTTGTCTCGAAGAAGTACATAAGCCAAACAACGTCTCTGCTGTGATCCGCACCGCTGACGCGACAGGCTTACACAAAGTTCACGCAATTTGGCCAGACAAAATGCGTACGCTGAGCCATACCTCAGCTGGCGCGCGTAACTGGGTTGAAGTGGATACTCACGATTCGATTGAAACTGCGATTACCGAACTCAAAGCGCAAGGTATGCAGGTTTTGGTGACCAATCTTTCGGACACCGCCGTCGATTTTCGCGAGATCGACTACACCAGACCAACGGCAATCATTTTAGGCAGTGAAAAAGTTGGCGCTTCGGAGCAAGCCAAACAGCTTGCCGATCAAGACATTATTATCCCAATGGTGGGCATGGTGCAGTCACTAAACGTATCGGTTGCCAGTGCCGTAATTTTGTATGAAGCGCAACGTCAACGTGAAGCCGCAGGCATGTACGACCGAGAAGAAAGCGCTCTGCCTAAAGAGACAATCAACCGTATTCTCTTTGAACGTGGTCACCCAGTGCTGGCAAAGGTCGCGAAACGAAAAGGGCTCGTTTACCCACCACTCGATGAAGAAGGTCAAATCATCGCCGATGACGCGTGGTGGCAAGAGATGCAAAGCAAGTAACAGACTTTCGTCATCCTGAACGGCGGCGAAGGAGCGTGGTTCAGGATCTAATTCTCAAATATACAGATGCTGATAGTGTTAACTTCAGCGACATACTTGTTGGAAATAGAATCCTGATGTCGCTAAAGCTCCTCGGAATGATAGGTTATCAGTCAAATCATGACACTAACTAAAGCATGACTATTTTTTCCTGTACAAAAACACAGCTCCATGGTTAACATACTGCTATGTTAACCATTTTCTTGAGCCCTCTATGTCCGCCCAAATGTTATCTGCCGTCCCATTAACCTCCCTTTCTGGAGTTGGCGCGAAAGTCGCAGAAAAACTCGCCAAAGTTGGCTTACATAGCGTTCAAGATTTGCTGTTTCACCTTCCGTTACGCTACGAAGATCGTACTCGTATTTACCCTATTGCCAAACTGCATGCTGGCCTTTGGGCGGCAGTGCAAGGTAAGGTCATGGCAGTCGACACCATCTTCGGTAAGCGCAAAATGCTAACGGTAAAAATCAGCGACGGTAATGGCACTATCACGCTGCGCTTTTTCAACTTTACCGCAGCCATGAAGAACAATTTCACGCAAGGTAAGTTAGTACATGCTTACGGTGAAATTAAGCGCGGTGGCATGGGTTGGGAAATTGTTCATCCTGACTACAAGTTTTACGTCAGCGAGCAAAAGCCCGATGTAGAACAGAGCTTAACCCCTGTTTATCCCACCACCGATGGTTTACGCCAAATCACATTACGCAACCTTACCGAACAAGCTTTAGCCCTGCTTGATAAAACCGCAGTGCAGGAATTACTTCCAGCGGGGTTGTATGACCATCAAATCACGATGTCGCAAGCGCTGCACACCATTCATCGCCCACCACCAACCATTAATTTAGATGAGTTTGACGAAGGCAAACATCCTACCCAAATCCGCTTGATCATGGAAGAATTGCTCGCACAAAACTTATCGATGCTGGCGGTGCGTAGCAAAGGTCAGAAGGATTCAGCGCTACCTCTCGGTCCTTGTCATAAACTAAAAACGCAGCTTTTAGCCCAACTGCCTTTCTCTCCTACAAACGCTCAAACCCGAGTAGTACAAGAGATTGAAGCCGATCTAGAAAAACCGCACCCAATGATGCGATTAGTGCAAGGCGATGTTGGTTCGGGGAAAACGTTGGTTGCCGCTTTGGCCGCTGTTAGAGCCATTGAGCATGGCCATCAGGTGGCACTCATGGCGCCAACCGAACTATTGGCCGAGCAACACGCTATCAACTTCGCAAACTGGTTTGAAACCATGGGCATTCAAGTCGGTTGGTTAGCGGGCAAACTCAAAGGTAAGGCAAAGGAAGCCGAGCTGGCTCGTATTGCCAGTGGTGAAGCGCAAATGGTAGTGGGTACTCACGCGCTATTCCAAGAGCACGTTGAATTTCATCACCTTGCTTTGGTCATCATTGATGAACAGCACCGCTTCGGTGTCCACCAACGTTTAGAGCTGCGTGAGAAAGGTGCAAAACAAGGCGCTTATCCACATCAGCTCATCATGACAGCAACGCCTATTCCTCGCACCTTAGCCATGACCGCTTACGCCGATCTGGAAACTTCCGTGATTGACGAACTACCACCGGGTCGAACGCCGATTCAAACCGTTGCTATTCCTGATACAAAACGTGACGACATCGTCGAGCGTGTCCGAAATGCCTGCTTAAACGAAGGCAAGCAGGCATATTGGGTGTGTACCCTGATTGATGAGTCGGAAGTATTAGAAGCGCAAGCCGCGGCAGATACCGCAGAAGAGCTTCAACGTAAGCTACCGGACGTAAAAATTGGTCTAGTACACGGACGAATGAAGCCGGCAGAGAAACAAGCGGTGATGCAAGATTTCAAAGACAATAAACTGCATTTGCTGGTCGCAACGACAGTGATTGAAGTTGGTGTGGATGTGCCAAACTCTAGCTTGATGATCATAGAAAACCCTGAACGTCTTGGTTTGGCACAATTACACCAGTTAAGAGGTCGCGTGGGCCGAGGTTCCGTTGCTAGCCATTGTGTGCTGCTGTACCACTCTCCGCTGTCAAAAACCGCGCAAAAACGTCTCGGAGTACTACGTGAAAGTAACGATGGCTTCGTCATTGCGCAGAAAGACCTAGAAATTCGTGGCCCTGGTGAACTATTGGGTACAAAGCAGACAGGTCTTGCTGATTTCAAAATCGCAGACTTAGTTCGAGATCAGCGCCTGATTCCCGCAGTTCAGCGCATTTCGCGTCATATTCATGACAATTACCCGTCTAACGCAACAGCGATTATCGATCGCTGGTTGGGTGAGCGGGATATTTACTCCAAAGCGTAATGATTGAAAGCGAGCCAAATGGCTCGTTTTTTAATGCGCCAAAAACAAAGCAAACGTTTGCTTTTTGAGTGAATCTCTCTATAATCGCGCACAAATTTTTAAGTGTGTTAGATCACACTCCACCAACCTGAGTTGACTCTGATTAACAGCAATCACAGGTAACGACGTCAACTCCACCCTGCTCTCCCATTCAGCGAGAACTAGGGAAATATTGCGACTAGCGAGACAAACAATGACAACTTCAAACCGATCTTCGGAACTGGTCTATCAACTCAACGATCGACCACCTTTGCCTCAAACCATTTTTGCCGCACTTCAGCACTTATTGGCGATGTTCGTTGCGGTGATTACACCTTCATTAATCATTTGCCAATCTTTGGGCGTTCCGGCCGATCAAACCAACACCATTATCAGCATGTCTTTATTTGCGTCAGGCGTGTCTTCGTTTATTCAAATTCGCACCGTTGGCCCAATTGGCTCTGGTTTGCTCTCTGTTCAAGGCACCAGCTTTAACTTTTTAGGTCCTATTATTGGAGCAGGCCTATCGCTGAAAGCCGGTGGAGCAGACATCAGCACCATGATGGCTGCCATTTTTGGTACGATTTTAGTCGC
>NZ_JADDYG010000824.1:39739-47109 GCF_015163535.1 Vibrio sp. OPT46
ATCATTTGCAGAAATTTTCCTATCTCGCGTGTTGGAGCATGCCCGCCGAATCATCACTCCGCTTGTTTCAGGCATCGTCGTCACTCTTATCGGTCTCACACTGATTCAAGTCGGCTTAGTATCAATGGGCGGTGGCTACGCAGCATTAAATGAAGGAACCTTCGGCAGCTTAGACAAACTTGCTCTGGCTGGGACGGTACTTGGATTAATTGTGATTTTAAACCGCTCGAAAAACCCATACATCCGTGTGGCTTCAATCGTGATTGCGATGCTAGTGGGTTACATCATGGCGTATTTTATGGGGATGGTAGATACTTCTCAGCTAGGCGCAACCGAGATCGTAGCACTGCCCGTACCAATGCAATATGGCTTATCGTTTGACTGGTCTCTGTTCATTCCGCTGGTACTGATTTTCTTTATTACCGCACTAGAAGCCATCGGTGATATTACCGCAACATCTGAAGTGTCTGGTGAGCCAGTAAAAGGCCCAGTGTACATGAAACGCATTAAGGGCGGTGTGTTAGCAGACGGCTTAAACTCTGCAATCGCAGCCGTTTTCAACAGCTTCCCGAACTCAACGTTTAGCCAGAATAACGGCATCATCATGCTAACAGGAGTCGCGAGCCGCTACGTGGGTTACTTTATTTCAGGCATGTTAGTGATTCTTGGCTTGTTTCCTGGCGTCGCTAGCTTTGTTCAGTTGATTCCTGAGCCAGTACTTGGCGGCGCAACGATTGTCATGTTTGGTACGATTGCTGCCGCTGGTGTGCGTATTATCTCTCGTGTTGAGCTCGATCGCCGCGCAATTCTGATCATGGCCTTATCCTTCTCAATGGGACTTGGTATCGCACAAAAACCAGAGATCCTGCAATTTATGCCAGAATTTATTAAGAGTATTTTCTCAACTGGTGTTGCAGCAGGTGGCATCACAGCGATCATTTTAAATCTACTTCTGCCAGAGAAACTGGAAGACGAAGATGAACTTCCTCAGGAAGTGAAAGAGTCTTAAGATTATTGAGAATAAGAAAAGCCCAACCTATTTAGGTTGGGCTTTTTGTTTGAAAGGGGGCGGGCCATCGACTTACTTGGTAGGAAAGCTGATTTGAGCGATTAAACCGCCTTCACTGCGATTACGCATCACCACAGAGCCTGAATGTTGGCTGATTATACGCTTCACAATCGCCAACCCTAGCCCAGTGCCTTCACTACCGCGAGCGGTGTCACCACGCGTAAAGGGTTCAAATAACCTCGCGATTTGAGAATGCTCGATACCCGGTCCGTTGTCCTCTACTGAAATCCACACTAGCTGCTTATCTGCTGTCACACCAGTGCTGATTTTGACCCAGCCATTGCCATAGCGTAGCGCATTCACAACTAAGTTACTGATCGCCCGCTTAATCGCAATCGCGCTTCCTTTGGCTGGCGGCAAGTTAAGATTAAGATCTGTTTCAATTTCAACCTCATAACCACCTTCAGAACTGGCGACGTCACTGGCAATCGTACTGATATCAACCGCTTCAAACGATTCTTGGTTCACCGGTTTGAGGTAATCCATAAACTGACTGATGATCTCATTACATTCTTCCGTATCGCTAATGATCCCCTCCGCAAGATAGCTGTCCTCAGGAGACATCATTTCTGTCGCTAGGCGAATACGCGTCAGAGGTGTTCGTAAGTCATGGCTAATCCCTGCCATTAATAAGGCTCGGTCTTCTTCTAGCTCTTGAATACCTTTCGACATTTGATTAAAGGCTCGAGTTACAGAGCGAATCTCCGATGCGCCTTTCTCTGCTAAGGGGGGCGGGATCTCACCTCGACCGACGTCTTTCGCGGCTCTCTCTAAAGCCAAAAGTGGACGGTTTTGCAAACGAATAAACAACCAACCACCTGCAATGATCAGCAGCGCCATAATCAAGCTGTTACGAAACAGCGGTGCAAAATCTTCTTCTTGCAGCTCAGATAACGGAATACGAATGATGGAGTTCGGCAACTTTTCGATGTGCATCCACAAAATGTAACTTTCATCGCCAAGCAATAAGCGTACTTCTGTAGGCGAACCCAGCTCTTGGCTCATTTCTTCAGACATCAAATCAATCGACATTGCGTGATGAAATTCAATCGCCTTATCGCTGTCAAGGCTGTGAACCGTCACCCCTAATCTTTCTAATAATTGACGCCTTAACGGTGCATCAGACTTTAAAGGTCCTTCATCATCAAGCACCAAATTGAGCTCATGGGCGAGAATTTTATTGAACTGCTGCAAACTCGGCATCAACGCGTAGTTAAAAACGGCGTAGTAAGAGAAAACTTGGCTCGCGAGAAGCAAAGAGATGAACAGCAGAATAGATTGTGTCAGTGAACTTCGGATGCGCATGGAACGTTCCTAGTGGTCCTAATCGCGAAATTTCAGCCTTCAAAGGGAAGGTAATGAAGGCTGAAGTTGCTATAGCCAAGTGCTGGCTATGGAGTGAAGAGGTTACACCTCTTTGCCGTCTGGGACGAAAACATAACCTAGGCCCCATACGGTTTGAATGTAGCGCGGCTTGCTCGGATCGTCTTCTAACATGCGACGTAAACGTGAGATTTGTACGTCAATAGAACGTTCCATTGCAGAATATTCACGGCCACGCGCCATGTTCATCAATTTATCTCGTGACATTGGCTCACGTGCATTCATCACGAGCGCCTTTAGAACAGCAAACTCTCCAGAGGTGAGTGGCATTGCCTCGTCACCGCGGAACATCTCGCGAGTGCCTAGATTGAGTCGGAACTCCCCGAACTCCACCACTTTTTCTTCCGTGCTTGGTGCACCCGGCAACTCTACGGTTTGGCGGCGTAATACGGCCTTGATGCGAGCCAATAATTCGCGTGGGTTAAACGGTTTTGGCAAATAATCATCCGCCCCTACCTCAAGACCTACGATGCGGTCCACTTCATCACCTTTCGCGGTGAGCATTAAGATTGGCAACATATTGTTCGCGTGGCGTAGACGACGACAAATTGACAAACCGTCTTCACCTGGCAACATTAGGTCTAGCACCATTAAGTGAAAGTTTTCGCGCGTTAGTAGGCGATCCATCTGTTCGCCATTGGCGACACTTCGTACCTGAAAACCTTGCTCAGAAAGGTAACGCTCCAATAGAGCACGTAAACGAGCATCGTCATCAACCACTAAAATTTTATGATTTTCTTGCATTGAAACATCCTTTCAGAAGCGTCTATTGTCGAAAATGTATCACTGTTTTTCCTAACGTGCTCAAGCAAATTGTTACTCTTTTTATCTTAAGCGCTTTATTCTCTCTCTAGCAGATATTTTCAGCACCTACTATTGACCATAATTCCATTCCAGTTCACGTTTGGCCTCAAGCAGCTCTTGCTGTGCCTCAGCCAGCTTGTGACGTTTTTTCTCAATTTTGTCTGCTTTCCCTGAATGCTGAGCTTCGACTAATTCTTCCTCTCGCTCCTCAACTTCTTTAGTCTTTTCTTCCACTTCTGCTTGCAGCTCTTGGCGCAGCTCACCTTCCGAGCATTCATTCTGGATAGCGGAAAGTGCTTGCTCCAAGCCTTTAATGCGATGCTCATTACCTTGCGCTTTTGCATACTCGAGCTGCTGCTCTACCGCTAACTCTTTAGCGTCACAGCCTTTCACTTCATCTTGAGCAAAAACTGAAAGTGAGAATCCTATTGTTAGTGCAGCACTACACATGACTGCTTTGTTCATTTTACTTCTCCGAGAAAGGCACCATGCCTTTATACCAAATATTCTGACGTTGAGACCCAAGTCACTTCTAGTGAACTTCATGAGACTTGAATCGGTGATAAAGCCTCAGTCTTCCGAGGCCGGTTGAGTATATTCAATTGAGTTGATGAACCACTCTTTTTCACCTTCTGGGGTGCGTACCGTGAACTCTTCATCCACTTGTTTTTTCAACATCGCTCGCGCCATAGGTGAATCGATCGAGATGTAGTCTTTCGCATCGCCATAAATCTCTTCAGGCCCGACAATACGAAACTTTTTCACTTCTCCTGCCTCATTTTCTATTTCCACCCATGCACCAAAAAAGACTTTGCCTTCTTGTTGCGGAGAATAGTCAACGATCGTGACTTCTGGCAGGAATTTACGAAGGAAGCGGACACGACGGTCGATCTGACGGAGTAAACGTTTATTGAAGGTGTAATCCGCATTTTCTGAGCGATCGCCCAGGCTCGCCGCCCAAGTGACGATCTTGGTGATTTCCGGGCGCTTTTCATTCCAAAGGTAATCATGCTCTTGTTTGAGTTTGTTGTAACCTTCTCGTGTAATCAGCTTAGTTTTCAAATTAACTCCTATCTCAACTAAAAAATGCTGCTCTTTGGCAGCATTAAGGAGATGATATACCCAAAGATCCAATGTTGTTCAGGCTTTGGGTATCAAGGTGATAAGGCGGCCAGAGTGTTACTTTTCGTAATCCGGTTTTTGCGTCACGATGTAATTCGTATCACTCGAAACAACCGCGCCATGTTTTAGGAAGTTTTTACCTAAAATCATGCTGTAATGGAAGCGACCTCGGTCCTGTAAGTTGACTCGGATCTTCTTCTCTAATTCGCCAAGCTTAACATGCATTTCAACCACAGGGCGTACGTTCGCTTTCTCACCTTTCTTCGCTTTAATACGCATGACATCAACAACAGGCTTGGTAAACGCCTGTTTCATGCCAAGATCGTTCTCATAGGTAAAGCTCACCATGTCTTTGCCGTCTTTCTTAAACTGCTTGATGTTCTTAGCATTGATTGAGCTTACATCTGCACCCGTGTCTAACTTCACAGGGAAAGACATCCCCTCAACTTCCGCCACTTCGATATGGCCAGCTTTGAAAAGTGGCCTTGCATCTAGTAGATGGTCTGCGCGAGTGTTCAGCAACACACCACCCTTGGCTATGTCATGACCAAAGACGAAAAAGGGTTGAGTGTCACCCTCATCAAGCACATCGAGCGCAAACTTCATTGATGTGTCTTTTCTACCGAGAAGAAAGTCTCCTTCGACAACAGGGCGAACCGCGCTGCCAACCTTGAGCTTTTTCAACACTGGTTTGGTGATTTTTTCTTCTTTCCCCTCATCGTTCATTAAATAAAACGTGACGGATTCATCCTTACCTTTTTCTGTTACTTCAAACCCATTTACACGCAGTAATGGCGTTTTCACAGTAAAAGTGGGGTAAGCAGGGACGGTATAACCATCAATGGTGACCTGTTCTTCTGGTGAAACGACAAGAGGTTTTGATTTGAGTGCGCTTTTGAACGTTTTTTCTACGCCACCCAGTAGATTTTCTCTGTCCGTATCAATAACAAAGTGCTGACTCGCGACGTCCCGACCTAAGCGAATTTGCGAACTGAACTTACTGCGATCACGCAGATACACCAACCAACGTTGAGTTTCATTTTCGCCGACTTTGACGGGTAAATAGACTAAAGGGCGCTCGCTTTTGGTCGTTTTCAGCATTCGTACCAAGGGTAATGTCATTGGATGACGCTTGCCATTCTCGCCCTCTAACATAAAAGAGACTTCGTTATGCTTTTTGTCTACCTTGATGTCCAGTGCATGGACGTTGGTATAACGGCTAGAAGTTGAGATGCTGATCTTATATGGCACACCTTCGACTTCAACCGTCTCTTTTTTGCCAATCATTTTTGCGCGTGGCTGTTCTTGAAGGTAATCGTAACCAGCGAAGACCCATGCGTTATCATCGAGATAGGTTTTACCAATCAAGATAGGAGAAGAGAATTGCGTACGCTTGGTCAGGTTCACTTCCGTATCAACGGTGTGACCAGCGATTGTCATCGGCATTTTTATTGTCGGGCGTAGGATGGGCTTTTTGCTTGTTCGACTGCGAATCGCGCTCACTCTTTCCAGATCATCGGTAATCTGTATTTCCTTCCCTGTATAAGGGTGAGGAACCGTAAAGCTAACCTTTACTTGATATGGCTTAAAGCTGTCGGCGTCCCACTTTGCCTTCGTACCACCTAAGTCATCGACAATCGCCCAAAGTAACTCGTTATCTTTCAAATCTTGGTAATCTGGGTGTGAGCTACTGACATGGATATTCTCCGCATGCATCGATGTCGTATCTGCACCAGTATCAATCTTGCCAATAAATGGCACCGCTTTTAGTTCCGGAATGTCACTGTAGTAGACGCTCTCCACACGCCCTAGTACCAATTTGTTATCGAGCTGATAAACGGGAGCTTGTGTGGTTCCTGAGATAGACTGCGCCCAACTAAGCGGGGCGACAAGTAAGGCACTCGTAAGCGCTAACGCCAAAGACATTTTTTTCATCATGATTATCCGTATAAGCCGAGGTACATTTAGTGATATCAACAACCGTGGAATTAGGTTAGTCGATAACTGCGGATATAAGTTCTCAATTTAATTACAGTTTTGACATAAATCTGACTGATGTCCACCAGCGCCCGGTAAATTTTTGCCTCGTTAATTTAAAACATTGCAAATTCTTCGAACGACCCCAATGTTCTATACAACCAAAACCGAATTAAAAGAGAAAACACGGATGAGCCAAGCTATCTGTCGCATGATTGCTCAAGAACTGAATGTTCGCCCAGAGCAAGTCAACGCCGCTGTCACCCTAATTGATGATGGCAACACTGTCCCTTTTATTGCACGTTACCGCAAAGAGGTGACGGGGGGCCTTGATGATACCCAGCTTCGTACTTTGGACAGCCGTCTGTCTTACCTTCGTGAAATGGATGATCGCCGTCAAACCATCCTCAAATCAATCCAAGAGCAAGGCAAACTGACGCCAGAGCTAGAACAAGAGATCGCGCAGGCAGACAGCAAAACTCGTCTTGAAGACTTATACCTACCTTACAAACCCAAGCGTCGTACGAAAGGTCAGATCGCGATTGAAGCTGGTCTTGAACCACTCGCAGATCAGCTTTGGAATCATCCACAAACCGAGCCAGAAAGCGAAGCAAGCAAATACCTTGATGCAGACAAAGGCATCGCAGACACCAAAGCTGCATTGGATGGCGCTCGCGCGATCATCATGGAGCGCATCGCAGAAGACGCAAACTTACTGGAAAAAATTCGCAACCACTTAAATCGCAATGCGGAACTGGTTTCACGAGTCGTTGAAGGCAAAGAGCAAGAAGGCGAGAAGTTTAAAGATTACTTCAACCACAACGAGCCCCTAAGCAAAGTGCCATCGCACCGCGCACTGGCGATGCTACGCGGCCGTAACGAAGGCTTCCTGACATTGGCAATGAATGCCGATCCAGAACAGGAAGAAGGTGCTCGTCAGTCTTACTGCGAAACGATTATCGCCGACCATTATGGCGTGACGCTAAGCAGCGCACCGGCGGATACCTGGCGTAAG
>NZ_JADDYG010000824.1:47172-60974 GCF_015163535.1 Vibrio sp. OPT46
CAAGTGATCAGCTGGGCATGGCGCATCAAAGTATCGATGCACATGGAAACCGAGCTAATGGGCGCAATGAAAGAGCGCGCTGAAATCGAAGCGATTGAAGTATTCGCCACTAACCTAAAAGACTTGTTGATGGCAGCACCGGCTGGCCCTCGTGCAACACTTGGTCTAGATCCGGGTCTGCGTACAGGTTCAAAAATCGCGGTTGTCGACTCAACAGGTAAAGTGCTTGCAACCGAAACCATCTACCCTCACCCACCACAAAAACAATACGACAAGTCAGCACAAATCGTTGAGCAGTTGGTGCGTAAGTACAACGTGGATTTGATTGCGATTGGTAACGGTACGGCTTCACGTGAAACCGACAGCTTTGTCGCAGACGTCATCAAACGTGGCAACCTGAAAGTTCAGAAGATCATAGTAAGTGAAGCGGGGGCTTCGGTTTACTCAGCGTCTGAGCTTGCAGCAAAAGAGTTCCCGAATATGGACGTATCACTGCGTGGTGCAGTGTCGATTGCACGTCGTTTGCAAGATCCATTGGCTGAACTCGTGAAAATTGATCCGAAATCTATTGGTGTGGGTCAATACCAGCACGATGTAAGCCAATCTATGTTGGCAAAACGCCTAGATGCGATTGTGGAAGACTGTGTAAACGCGGTTGGTGTTGATGTGAACACTGCTTCTGCGGCGCTACTGACGCGCGTAGCAGGCTTATCAAGCACCATCGCGCAGAACATTGTCGACTTCCGCGATGAAAACGGTCGCTTCGAAGCACGTACAACCTTGAAGAAAGTACCTCGTTTAGGTCCTAAGGCGTTCGAGCAGTGTGCGGGCTTCCTGCGTATTATGGATGGTAAGAACCCACTTGATGCGTCTGCGGTTCACCCAGAAGCGTACCCAGTGGTCAAAGCGATTTCTGAAAAGAACAACAAAGATATCAAAGCGCTAATTGGTGATTCTAGCTTCCTAAAAGGTCTGCATGCGGTCGATTACACCGACGATAACTTCGGCGTTCCAACCATTACAGACATCATCAAAGAGCTGGATAAGCCGGGTCGTGATCCACGTCCAGAATTCAAAACGGCGACCTTTGCAGAAGGTGTAAACTCGGTATCTGACTTGGAACCGGGCATGATTCTAGAAGGCGTGGTGTCTAACGTAGCCAACTTCGGTGCCTTCGTTGATATCGGCGTTCACCAAGATGGTCTTGTGCATATTTCTGCACTGACAGATCGTTATGTGTCTGACCCACGTGAAGTGGTGAAAGCTGGCGACATCGTCAAAGTGAAAGTGATGGAAGTTGACGTGCAGCGTAAGCGTATTGGTCTATCGATGCGTATGAACGACGAACCGGGTCAAGACAACCGCAGCCAACGCTCATCAGCAGCGCCGCGTCGTAATGACCAACCGCAGCGTCGTCAGCCTCGCCGTGATGATTCGTCATCGAACAGCGCGATGGGCGGTGCGTTTGCTGCAGCGTTTGCTAAAGCGAAAAAGTAACCTTACCTAGGCTTCACCGCTAACGAGCTTTCATAACTAAAAAGAAAACGCTCCAATCAGTCAACCTGCTTGGAGCGTTTTTGTTTGAGTAGGATATTGAGTCGTCATAATACTGCTATCACTTCTGACGGGGTATGGGGAGCGACTGCATGACCATAATGAAACTTGATCACCTTCCTGCGCTTTTCCATTAATCCTTCATTGATCGCAGCATCCAAAATGCGCTTTGGTAAGCGAAAGCGGATCGCGTAGCCTTTCCCCTGGTCTTCACTATACGATTTGAGCGCAAGCAAACTAAAAAGCCGTTCTAGTGTATCTTCCGGCTCTTCTTGATAACGCGTGTCGACTTCCGTTTCCATATCATAATCAGGATGCTCTGAAGGATCCCAAGAAGACTGACGTCGGCGCTTGTCGTCACCTTTTACTTTTCGCTCTGCATTGGTTTTGGCCAATGCGACCGTTGGCGTTACAGGCTCTCGGACTTTATTGTCGCGAGCTGCTTGTTCCGTCTGCACATTCACGGATGGGGCGATCAGTGGCACACTTACGTTGGTCGGTGACACAATCATTGCGAACCCTCCTCAGAGTCGCCCAACTCGTCAATATGGCTTAGCTTTATTGGCTAATAAAACCTCACCAGCCTTTATATCGACCACTTTTTAAACAACTTGAGGTATTTCCGCTCGCACTTGCTCAATCGTGAGCAAACTCTCGGATTTGAACACAAAATTCGTCATGTTCGGTGATAAAAGGCGCATGAGAGGACTGATTAAAAACAAACTGCTGGGTATGAGGCAACTGTTCACTTAAATCGTTAGCTACTTTAATTGGCACCAACCCATCTAAACGGCCATAAAGACGCAACATTGGAACAGAAAGAGACGTCAACGCATCGCGCAGATCCACATCAGCAAGGATGTTTAGCCCAACCAACAGCGATTCAGGGTTTGGCTGAGGGCGCGATAGTACCGCTTGCTTGAGCTGTTTAACGTCTTTACGCGCTGATGGGCTGCCCATCGCTTGCAACGCCATAAAGCGCTCAATGGTCAGTGAGAAATCTTCTAGCAACTGAGAGGTGAACGCACTCAGTACATCCGGTTGAATGCCACGCCACGGTTTTTCTGCGGCAAATTTAGGTGAGCTGGCAACCGTAATCAACTTAGCCACGCGCTCGGGCATATTTAATGCCACATGCGTCGCCACTAAACCTCCGAGGGACCAACCAAGCCAAATCGCTTTCTCTGGCGCACCTTGCACCACCAAGTTAGCAATATGGTCTAAATCTTCAGCATGAGATTCGGCGCTATGTCCGTACCCCGGAAGGTCAACCACATGAACTCGGAAATAAGGTTGAAGAGACTCGACTGTCTGCTGCCATACCGCACCATTCATGCCCCAACCATGAAGTAACACCAAATCTGGTCCCTGACCAAATGACTGCCAGTGTAATTTCGTGCTCATGCTCTCAATCTCTCCCACTTATTTTATTCCCTACGGCTTCAGCCAAGCGTTAGGCTGAGTAAAATATCACCATGAATAAACGCTATGTTATCTCATCACTGGCAAAACATCATGCATCGCGTATTGAGCAGTCAATGCGGCCTGTGTCGGTTCCCTATTCAAACACCAAGCCACACAAATACTCTGCGCTGGTGCGAGCACTGTTTAAAATACCTAACTCCGGTAAAACGATGTCAACGCTGCGGTTTATCATTACAGAAAGAAGAAATGAGTACGGATAGTATTTGTGGTGAATGTCTTTCAAAGCCACCGCCATGGCAAAGGCTATACACGTTAGGCGATTACGACTTTCCCCTTTCACGGGAAGTACAACGCTTTAAAGATCACGGAGAGTCTTGGCATGTAAAAGCATTAACCGAGCAACTGGCACAGCGCATCACCACGCCAGCTCCAATCATTACCAGTGTGCCATTGCACTGGCAGCGTTACCTGCGCCGGGGTTTTAATCAAAGTGATGTTTTAGCCCGACACCTCGCCAAGCAATTGCAGACTAATTTTGATGCGAAGGTCTTTCGTCGAGTAAGGCTCGCCCAATCACAGCGTGGTAATACCAAAACAAGCCGTGAACAAAACTTAAAAGGCGCGTTTATTCTCAATAAGCGCCCTCACTCTTCCCATGTTGCCATCGTCGATGATGTAGTCACCACAGGCAGTACCGTCCGACAATTATGTCATTTACTACTTGAAGTTGGCGTAGAAAGCATCGATATTTACTGCATCTGCAGAACACCTGCTCCTCGTTCTCTCTAGATCGCTTCGCCATGCCTTAGCATCAAAAAGACTAGACCCATACGTCAACAAGAGTAGAATAGCAGCAGTAACCTACAAATTTACTCGGGTATTCGTCGTGTCAAATATTACTATTACAGAAACTGCGCAAACGCATTTCGCTAACCTTTTAGGTCAACAACCTGAAGGCACTAACATTCGTATTTTCGTTGTGAACCCAGGTACACAAAACGCTGAGTGTGGCGTGTCTTACTGTCCACCAGAAGCAGTAGAATCGACCGACACTGAACTCTCTTACAGCGGTTTTTCAGCTTACGTGGATGAGCTAAGCCTGCCATTCCTTGAAGACGCTGAAATCGATTTTGTTACCGATAAAATGGGCTCTCAGCTAACGCTAAAAGCACCTAACGCTAAAATGCGTAAAGTTGCGGACGACGCACCACTGGTTGAGCGCGTTGAGTACGTTATCCAAACTCAAGTGAACCCACAGCTTGCTGGCCACGGTGGTCACGTAAACTTGGTTGAGATCACTGAAGACGGTGTTGCGATTGTTGCATTTGGTGGCGGTTGTAATGGCTGTTCTATGGTTGACGTAACACTAAAAGAAGGCATCGAGAAAGAACTGCTAAACCAGTTCATTGGTGAACTAACCGCTGTTCGTGATGCAACAGAACATGACCGTGGTGATCACTCTTACTACTAAGAGTAAACACTGTCAGAAAATGGGAGGCTTCGGTCTCCCATTTTTGTATCGATACTGAGGTGATGCTGAGATGCTTAGCTCGACTCGTAAAATCCGCTAGAAACTCAGGCGGAGTTCTCATATATTAAGAATCTTACGCATCTCGTAAACGCCAACGACACCAAGGAGCCAGCGTCATGCCGAAACGAACCCCACCAGAGATACTCTCATGCCAGACGGTTGCAAAATCCAAACTGTTTGCTGTGGAAGCGCTCGACCTTCGTTTTTCCAATGGTGAGCATCGTACTTATGAGCGTATGAAGCCAAGTGGACGAGATGCTGTAATGGTGGTTCCTGTAACAGAACATGGCGATTTATTACTGGTGCGTGAATACGCCGCTGGAACTGAACGTTACGAGCTAGGTTTCCCAAAAGGGCTGATTGACCCAGGAGAAACACCACACCAAGCTGCAGATCGTGAGTTAAAAGAAGAAATCGGCTTTGGCTGCAATCAGTTAACCCCGTTGAAACAAGTTATCCTCGCGCCATCTTACTTTTCGAGCAAAATGACTCTATTTTTAGGACAGGCGCTTTATCCAGAGAAGCAAGAAGGCGATGAGCCTGAACCACTGGAAATTGTGCGTTGGCCACTTGCGCAAGCCGAAGAGTTATTAACTCACATGGATTTCTGTGAAGCACGAAGCATCACAGCGCTAATGTTGGCACTGAAACACTTACCAAACACCACTCACAAGCATAACCAATAACGGTCATAGAACCGAATAACACTGTGAGTAAGGACTATCACTTATGCCAATGACAAAAGATCTATCTCACCTACTTCCTCAAGTCATCGAGATTGCCCGCAGTGCTGGGCAAATGATCCTCGAAATATATGAAAAGAAGCAATACGAGGCCTACATCAAAAGTGACGAAACTCCCGTAACAAGTGCAGATATTGCAGCTCACAAGTTCATCACTGAACGCTTGAGTGATCTGACGCCTGACATTCCCGTGTTGTCAGAAGAAGACGCAGACATAAGCTTAGAGCAACGCGCTCAGTGGGAACGTTATTGGTTAGTCGACCCTCTTGATGGTACTCAAGAATTCATCGCTCGCAGTGGTGACTTTGCCACTATTATTGCGTTGGTCGACAACAATCGACCAACCATGGGCGTCGTTTACGGTCCTGTATCTGGCGTGACTTACTACGCTTATAATGGCAAAGGCGCCTGGAAAATTCCCGACATGTCGGACAGCGTCAAAATCCATACACACAAACACGAACAGCCAGAGCAAAGCATCGCAATTGCTATTAGTCGTCGCCAAGACATCAATCGTATTACTAACCGTATGAGCAGCGCCTGGAATTACGACTTAATACCGCTCGGTTCTGCAGCATTGAAAGCATGCCTCGTCGCGGAAGGGGCGGTAGATTGCTATCTCCGACTAGGTCCAACAGGTGAGTGGGACACCGCTGCGACACAATGCATTGTTGAAGAAGCTGGCGGACGTATTCTCAGCACGCAATTAGAACCGCTGTCATATAACGAGCGGGAAACACTAGAAAACCCGAACTTTATTGTTCTTGGTGATGCGGATTTACCTTGGAATGAGATTTTACAACGCAAAGATTAAGCGCCCTATCGGTAAAATTTAGAGCACAAAATTCTAGCAATAGAAAGGCCACGAATATCTTCGTGGCCTTTTCTTTTTGACCTTCTGTACAGCACTTGGAGTATTTGGCCTACTATGTTCCAATTACTTGCAAAGCTGAACAAAAGAAACAAATCGATTAAAAATCATGGCTTTAAACTTTCACTCATTCCCAATCAAGATCGAATGTACAGCGAATAGAGGTTTTAGCTTACGATGATCCAAAAGCAAAAAGAGCTGCACAATAGCAGCTCTTTTAAGATATTGGATTTTGTCACGATAGGTTAGAAGCGCCCTTGGTAATTAAACTCATATTGACCTTGAGCATTCGGCTTACCCAACCATTTCAGTTGCTCCCCCATGCTGGATGGGAACTCTGCACCAGGTTTGAACCACGCTTTGGTTGAGTACCGTTGATTAGGCATCAGTTCAGCGGAAAACGCCGCAGAGACTTGTTTGCTGCTCTGCTCACCAGTTGCCGTCAATACACTATCCTGACAGTTTATATCGGCAATCACAGGACCGAGATCTAAGCTGCCAACGGGGCTTTGAATACCACTGGCATTCCATACTAAAGTGCCTTCACCGTCCTTACACCAAGGCGCAGCATAAGTCGCATGACGAATATTCAGCTCAAGCTGCCCATCAACACCAACAGGCACAGGGAGGCGTGCTTGCTCAACAACTTTTACCGCCGGAATCGAGGCAACTAAGTTTTTGGCATAAGGGCCATCACTTAAGCTATAGCCGACAAAACCGCGCCCACGGACGTCCATTTCACTACCACGACCAAAGCGCACAGCAAACTCAGCTTTACCTGTCAGTAGACTCGACCATTGGAAATCCCAATTAACTTCTCCAAGGTTCTGGCGCTGCCAACGAATACTAGAAGCTTGACCTTGCCATACCGAACCGTTGGCTCCTTGAATGTCCAGGCCTCTCACTGTTGGTGCTTGTTGTAACACCCAAGAGACTGGTAATCCCATTAAAAGACTGACTGAAAAAAAGACGATAAAGATAACAACGTAAAGTACTGCTCGCTTCACCTTAACCTCGCTTAAACTGAAGGCGGTTTACATCGATCATGCCCGCTTGCTCTGTTCGGTCGATATCTAAAAATTCGACTTCAATACCCTGTTGCTCTTTCAAGTAACGTAACCAATCCACTAGTTGATTAAACGCGAGTGGTTTGATCCACACTTGAACGCTCTCATTACGAGGTTGTACTCGAATCAACTCAACTTTATAACGACGAGCTGAAGAAGAAACCAACTGATTCAACGGTTGACTAGAGTAGCTCACACCGCTGCTTTTTCGCAGTGCAGTGATGCCATCCGCTTTATCTTGTACCCAAGCTAGCAACTGCTTTTCACTTTGAATACGTGACTGAGCTAGCTCCGCACGTTGACTCATTGGCTGTAATAAACCCCAATAAATAATACCGATAACGGCAATAGCGCCACATCCCATGACCAAACGCTGCTCACGCTGCGAGATGCTGCTCCACCAAACCTGAGCTTGAGAAATTAAATTTTTCATCATCACCTCACAAACGCTTCAAAACAAAGCTGCCAACCACAACGTTATCGCTACGGTTCAACTGACCTTGCTCAACATTAAACTTCTCTGCCAATTTCACACGAGCCTGCTCAAAAGGTTGGAAGTCTGAACTACGAGCCTGAATACGTACTTCGCCACGTTGTCCGTCGTATTTAAAGCTAGTGATCTCCAAGTCACTGACCTGACCAAGCGTCGCGGGTAATGCCGCCAACCATGACAACATTGCCTGCTGACCACTTCCACCAGATAAGCGGCGCTCTTCATCATCCATTTGTCGTTTGAGGTAACTAACGGTAGGAATGCGTCGTTTATTTGGGAACACCTGGCGGAAAATACGCTCACTCTCCTCACGATACGCTTGAGCTTGTGCTTCGTACTTATGGACCACGAGCAACTGCTGCGCAACCATAACGACGATAAGCACCCCCGCAGCAATGGTGGCTTTTTGCCAGAGCTTCCAGTATTTACCCCAAGAAGATTTCGGCTTGAAGCTCCCAGTCAGCAAATTGACTTTGCTTTCTGTCACCCCCTTCGCCAGTAAAGCCATCGTCATTTCTTCTGGTTGCGGATCCCATATTTCAGGTAACGCAGATTCCGGGACCGAGCTAAAGCAATCGAGCTTCCAACCTTCATGATTTTGTAGATAAGAAGAGAGGTAAAGGTCTAACCAAGAAGCGTCGACAACCGCGCCCTCTGTCGCAGAGTGACGAATTAGCCATTGCTCGCCAATCATTGCAGCACTGCTGTGATCTCCACGAACCGGTAACGCAAGCACATCGGGTAAAATGCGTTTAATGGCGATACCTTGGCTTGAGAAACGTTGCAGTACAGTCTGAATCCAAGCACGTTCAACTGCGCAAATCTGCGCTTTATCCGCTTGTTTACCCAACACGCTAAAGTGCAGGCCATCAACGTCCTGAGCAACTTCGTCTTCCACTAAGTACGGTAACATAGCCTCGAATTGGCGTGTTGCACCAGGTGGTATATCCACTTGCGTCAGGACTACATCATTACTCGCCAACAGCGCCACAACTTGGCGCTGACCAGCATATGAGACCAATTCATCTAAGTGTTCCCACCCGGCGATTTCACCGCTAGCAATCACTTCCTGTTGATCTGTCGACCACACCACCCAAGGAATGGTACTTTGTTGTTCGCTACTCAGCCGAACGGTCAGAAACTCGCTCACTGATCCCTCCAAAACGACGGCGAACTACGGTCACCGTTTCTCTATTTGTACTTTGCAAAAGGCTTCGGATACGTACACGTGATTCATCCACCAACACTTGTGCATCCAATTCAAAAAAGGCGCTATCTACACCCAAATAGCCTTTGGCGTTTTTCTTTACATCTTCACTTAAGCCAGCCATTTCTGACTCTGCTAAAAATTCATCAATGCTATCCCACCCATCAAATGGGCGTTTTTCAATTAGCTGAATCGCATCACTACTGCTTAAGTTTGGTGAGAACATTGCCACCAAAATCGGAGCTTGCTCAACATCAATCGTATTCACGTTTAAACGCCAGTCATCACTTGGCAATGCACAGACCAACGGCTCCAATTTTTGGAAAATTTCACCACTCACCTGATAGACAGCCCGTAACTCGGAAGCATCTGCCATCCAACCATTTGATGCCAAATAGGAAGGTTTCATCGCTTCATATGTGCTGTCTTCAACCCCAGTAGTCGAACGGACAGAGTCATCAGCATCAATGTATTCCCAAGTAGAGTCTGCAATGATTTCTGCTTGATATGGCTCGACATCCAACTCTTCTAATAGGCGCTGCAATACATTCACTAAATATGGTCTTGTAATTTGCTGACCCGTTGGTTGCACACGACTCAATACATTTAGATTAAAGCACGCTTGCTTGTCTCTAATTCGTCCCGCCGCTTGACCATAATCTAACGGATAGACTTGCTCTTTTATCGCCCACGGTTGACTCATATTAATCGTGTCGGTGTCTTTATAACTTTGCTCGATACCCACTTTTGCTAGCGCCTCGACGCCAAGGCTGTACCAATACGCTTGCTGGTAATTGATTTGATTAGCGCCTCGCTGAAACTGCAAGAACAAACGTTCTGACATACTGGCAGCAACCGTCGCCATAATCGCCAGCAACATCAACACTATAATCAAAGCAACACCGCGCTGACGGTTAACCATTATTGCTGTCTCCTGAACTTTCCTCTTTCTGACTCAATGTGCCATCAGGAGTGAGATAAGTACGGGTAATTTCTCCATAGTCTTTGAGAGTTAGAACAACAGAAACCGCTTTCGGCAGCGCTTTTTCTTCAGCCCACTCTTTTTTCCATTGCTTACCATCATAGAAACGCATATCAAATGACTCGACCTGCGTTAGCAATGGAGTAACAGTACCTTGTTGCCCAACCGGCGTATCAGGATAGCGCCACCATACTCGCTGCAGTGTTTCTTCTTTTAAGCGATAGCCAACCTTGGTTACTTCTCCACGAGGGAACTGCTGCTGAGGATTGTGCCAACCTAAACGGGCAAACATCAGCCCTTTGGTATCGGAGTCCAACAAGTAATCGGACCAAAAAATTAGCCGGCTAGCAGGCTCTTCACCATTAGTACGCGTTTGACGCATCGCCATTTGACGAAAATCGTTATCCATCATAACCATGGCACGCTGAATTTCGTTTAAGCGTTGGGTTCGTTCTTGTGATAGCGCATTGCTACGCTGTACTTGCGATACCACTTGGTACGCAGCGACACTTAAACTGGCAAAGATGGCAATCGATACCAACACTTCAATAAGTGTAAAACCTTTCACCCTTTGGCGCGTGTTTGCGCGGAGATGATTATTGCGCCACATAGCTTCGTACCGTTACTACAGGGCTCGCGCTTTTCTCTACCGAGACGCTCACATCAAATGCTTTCAGCAATGGCTGCGTCGTGGCGACTGGCGTGACTTTCCAGAACCAAGTGCGTCCTGCCAGCTCTTCTGTGCCGTTTTTCGCTTTGAGTTCTCCGGTATTCAACATCACATTTGCCATCTGATTATCCACAACCATGGCTGCAAACATTTTTTCTTCTAAATAACTGATTGTATTAATATGCTGGCTCACGGAGCGAATGACACTGATGGCAGCGGTAGCGAAAATTGCCAGTGCGACCAATACTTCCAGTAAGGTCATGCCTCTCGTCCGGCGATGACTCAAATTTAGGCGAGCTTGCTTAAAATTGCGCATTCTCATCCTCTTTCACTTCTTCGCCCGGAGCTAATAACAAAATTTGTCCACTTTCTTTGCCAATGACTCGCCAACCGTCATTAAAGGCATCACCATTTTGCGGAAAAAAAGACAGGGTGAATGGCGTGACTTCAGCGCTGGAAAAGATAAACACTTGCGGTGGCTCAATTTTCTTTTCGTCCTCTTCTTCTGCGAACATGCCTTCATCAAAAAGAGAACCTGGTTTGAATAAGCGCTCATCGTTATCCCAAGCACCACCGCCGAGTTCGAGTTGTAGCGTAATATCTTCTTCTAGCTTGGTTTTGCTCGGAATCTGCTTTAATTTCAGGGGCTGCCAACCTTCTGAGGTTAAACTCAGTAGAGCGTAGGTCGATTTGGCATCATCCACTCGAACGCCAAAATCTTTACCGCTCAGCACCGCTTCTTCATTGAGCAGCTGTAAACGCTGAAAAAAGCTTTGAGCATACTGCTTGGAAAGATCTTTTTGGCTAGTCGGTAACGTCGAGAGCACGGCCACAGCCGTAAGAGATAGCAAAACCAGCACCAATAGAATTTCTATCAATGTAAAACCGTTATGTTTTCGCATTTGTTTCATTAGTGCTGGCTTAGGCTCAATTATTGGAAATCTTGCATGTTCCAGTTGCCAATATCTGCAGCTGGACCTTCTCCACCCTCTTGGCCATCTGCGCCTAGAGTGAAGATATCGATTGTACCGTTATCACCTGGGCTTAAGTATTGGTACTGGTTGCCCCAAGGGTCATTAGGAAGACGTTTGATGTAACCACCATCACGGTAGTTGCGTGGCTCTGGGTTAGATGGCTTGCTAACCAATGCTTCTAGACCTTGGTCCGTTGTTGGGTAAACGCTGTTATCCAACTTGTACATATCTAGGGCATTTTCCAGCGCTACGATGTCCGTAATCGCTTTTTGTTGGTCAGCCTTCTCTTTGTTACCCAATAGGTTTGGAACAACGAAACTTGCCAAAATACCAAGGATAACGACAACAACCATCACTTCTAAAAGTGTAAAACCCTGTTGTTTACTACGCTTAAACTTCATTTTTTTCTCCGAAAGTTAGATTAAAGCCATGCCGTTAGTAGACACGTCTTAATTCGAAATTATCCGCTCATCAAGTTATTCATTTCTAGCATTGGCATCAAGGTCGCCATCACAATGAACAACACTAATCCAGCCATTAATGCAATCAGCGCAGGAGTAAACACACCCAGAGCAATATTGACTGTTGATTCAAAGTTTTGATCTTGGTTATCGGCTGCCCGCGTCAACATGCTCTCTAATTCACCACTTTGCTCACCACTGGCGATCATGTGTAGCATCATTGGTGGAAACAAGCGAGTTTGGTCCAACGCCTTACGCAAACTAGCACCCTCTCGGACGTTATCCGCTGCAAGCAAGACTTGCTGCTTCACATAACGGTTAGACATAACATCTACCGCAACGCGCATACCCTCGAGAATTGGAATCGCACTGGAAGTACAGACCGAAAGTGTTCGTGCGAATCGTGCGGTATTCAAACCTCGAGAGATCTTACCTATTAGCGGTAAGCTCAAGATTTTTCTGTCCCAAGCTAAGCGAAAGTCTGGCTTTTGCAACGCCAGTTTGAGGCCATAGAAAAGCGCCACCAGCACAACGAAAATAATCAGCCCCCAATCTTGCACAAACTCACTGGCTGCCAGTAAAAATTGCGTCGATTGAGGTAACTCTTGGCCCATCTGAATGATGGGTTCAATGATTTTAGGAACCACTGTCGCCAATAAGAACGAAACGATGACAACCGCGAATACCACCAAAACTACAGGATAAATCATGGCTTGAAGCAATTTAGATCGCATCTTTTGGCGGTTTTCGACATAGTCTGCCAAACGCTCTAATACGGTATCGAGGTGACCTGATTTTTCGCCCGCCGCAACCATAGAGCGGTACAGTTCATCAAACACGTGTGGGTAATCAGCAAAACTGTCGGCGAGCGGATAACCCTCGGTTACTTTCGAGCGAACCGCAGCCAGCATAGAACGAATTTTCGGCTTTTCAGCCTGCTCAGAGACCGCGCGCAAACATTCTTCCAGAGGCATGCCTGATTGGACTAACGTGGACAATTGACGTGTGATTAGTGCCAGCTCAGATGTTGAGATGCCGCGCTTAAAGCTGACTGAGCCTGAAGACTTAGCCGATTTAGCTTTCGTCTCAACCACTTCAATCGGGATCATCCCTTGCTCTTTGAGTCGCTGGCGCACTTGTCGGGCGTTGTCCCCTTCTATCGTGCCTTTTTTATGCTTGCCTTTTGCATCTAGCGCTTTGTACTCAAATGCCGCCATTAGGTTTCCTTCGTCACTCGCATCACTTCTTCAAGTGACGTAATACCACGACGTACTTTGCTTAAACCATCACTGCGAATACTTGGCGTATGGGCGCGAACGGCTCTCTCAATTTCTTGTTCACCAGACTCTCGATGAATCAACTCTTGCACTTGCTCATCAACCATAATGAGCTCGTGGATACCTGTTCGACCTCGGTAGCCTTTTTGGTTACACGCTTCACAGCCTTTTGCTCGGTGCAGTTCTAACGGTTCATGCGCTTCCATACCAAACAGTTTTTTCTGTTCCGCATCGGCTTCATACGGCTCTTTACAGCTTGGACAAAGCGTTCGAACTAAGCGCTGCGCTAGCACCCCTAATAACGAAGAAGAAATAAGGAATGGCTCAATACCCATATCACGTAGACGCGTAATCGCACCCACTGCGGTGTTGGTGTGGAGAGTAGACATTACCAAGTGACCCGTTAAGGACGCTTGCACTGCAATTTGTGCGGTTTCTAAGTCACGGATCTCACCGACCATCACCACATCCGGGTCCTGACGCAGAATGGCACGCAAGCCACGCGCAAAAGTCATGTCGACCTTTGGGTTCACCTGAGTTTGACCGA
>NZ_JADDYG010000824.1:61033-61573 GCF_015163535.1 Vibrio sp. OPT46
TGCCATCAATATCAAACTCGATCGGGTCTTCAACCGTTAAAATGTTGCGTTCGTTGCTATTGATCTCTTGCAAGCCAGCGTACAAGGTGGTTGATTTACCAGAACCTGTCGGGCCCGTCACCAAGATGATACCGTGAGGGCGGCCAATCAAGTGACGGAAGTTGTCATGCACTGAAGGGGTCATGCCCAAACTATGTAAATCAAGACGAGTCGCGTTTTTATCCAACAAACGCATTACCACGCGCTCACCATGTGAGGACGGCATCGTAGATACACGCACGTCCACCGCACGACCACCGATACGCAACGAAATACGGCCATCTTGAGGCACACGCTTTTCTGCGATATCTAGTTTAGCCATAACCTTCACACGAGAAACTAGCAAAGGCGCTAGCTTACGGCTTGGAGTCAGGACTTCACGCAATACGCCATCGACACGGAAACGAATCGAAAGGGTTTTATCGAACGTCTCAATATGAATATCCGACGCACCTTCTTTGATCGCTTCGCCCAACATGGCGTTGATCAATTTGATGATTG
>NZ_JADDYG010000824.1:61623-62821 GCF_015163535.1 Vibrio sp. OPT46
GCATCGTCTTCCGATTCTAATAAGTCTTCATCGTGCGGCAGTTCTTCAGCCAAAGAGAAGAAATCATCGCTATCAGCACCAATATCTTCCATCAACTGACGCGCTTCAGACGAGTCGCGTTGATATGCTTCGGTCAGCTTTTTATCAAAGGCTTCTTTATCGATAGGTTGCGGTACGAAGCTTTTCTTTAATACACGACGGACTTCAACCAGAGCCGCAGGGTTAAGCGGCTCGACATAGTAAAGAATAGGTGGACGCTCAGGATGCTCTGTCTCCAGCACCAGTTTAAAGCGGTTGGCAAAACTGAATGGCAGACGACGCATACTTGGCGCTGTGTCTAACATATCAACCATTAGTTGTTTTCCATTTGATCAATAAACGCTTGAATCTCTGTTGGGTGCTGACGCTCCTGGCCAAAGGCAGGCATAACCGGGATCTTCTCGTCTGCCATCAACTTCAACCCTTGATCCGCTTTGTAAAGCTGTTCTGCGCGAATAAAGTTGTATTTACGCTGCGTAATACCGTCGGCCGTCACACCATCGCGAATAATCGTCGGCTTGATGAACACCATCAAGTTACGTTTTTCTGTTTGCGTGCTAGTTGACTTGAACAGATGGCCAAGTACCGGAATGTCACCCAATAGCGGCACTTTAGACTCACTTTCAAGTGCGCGTTCATCGACCAAACCACCAAGAACCAACATCTGACCATCTTGGATCATGACAGAGGTGTTTAACTGTCGTTTAGCAAAGCGAACGTCAACCGCACCGTTTGCGCCTAATACGTTGGAAACTTCTTGTTCAATGTTTAACTGTACAGAGTCACCTTCGTTAATTTGTGGCACTACTTTGAGTTTGATACCGACTTCTTTACGGTCAACCGTTTGGAATGGGTTGTCGTTGTTTGAGCCAGCCGTAGAGCCCGTAATAACCGGAACCTCTTCACCCACAATAAATGATGCTTCGCCATTATCCATTACGGTAATACTCGGAGAAGATAGAATGTTTGAGTTGGAGTCAGAAGCAACAGCACTAATTAGCGCTGTCCAGTCACCCATGACAATACTCATTGCCGCACCATTTACTCCGCTAAGTGCTGAAGCTAGCGTAGAGTAGTCACCTGATTCAGTAACATCATATGGCGTTCGTTCGCCATTAGAGTTGGTATAGTATTCAGTTCGGGTTTGATCTTTTGCTTC
>NZ_JADDYG010000824.1:62831-64073 GCF_015163535.1 Vibrio sp. OPT46
CGCTAGCGTAGAGTAGTCACCTGATTCAGTAACATCATATGGCGTTCGTTCGCCATTAGAGTTGGTATAGTATTCAGTTCGGGTTTGATCTTTTGCTTCTTCTAGACCAACCATTACCTGACCAATCGGGGCTCCTGAGTTACCGTACTGAATTACAGCACCCGTTTCTAATGAACCCCACTGAACACCTAGGTTAATACCATCACCTTCAGACATTTCGACAATTAACGCTTCAATAAGAACCTGAGCACGACGAATATCGAGTTGAGAAATGACGTCTTGTAATGCCATCATAATATCTGGTGGCGCTGTTAAAACTAACGAGTTAGTTGCAGCGTGAGCAGCAATGACGACCTCACCACGCGATGCACCTGATGTTTTCTGACCGGCTTGTTTTTCAGCTTGCAGGTTATCGGAAACACCTTTCAATACATCCACCAAATCTTCAGCTTTCGCATTTTTCAGGTACACAACTCGGTTGTTACCTTTTGTCGCCATTTCAACATCAAGTTGACGAATCAAACGTTTCAAGCGGGCTCTTACTTTTGGATCACCAGAAATTAAAATCGCGTTAGTACGTTCATCGGCCACAATTTTAGGTTCAAGGAACTCTGGCGTGCTTTTCTGATTCGCACTTTTATTCAGTGCTTCAACAATGCGTACCATTTCAGCAGCAGATGCATTACGCAGCTCTACCAATTCAATTTCTTTATCACCGGCTTGGTCAACTCGCTTGATGATCTCTGCTAAGCGATTCACTACTGCCGCACGACCTGTGATCAAGATAATATTCGCTGGATCATAATGAACCACGTTACCGGCACCGGCGTTATCAATCAGCTGACGAAGTAGAGGAGACAACTCTCGAACCGACACATTACGCACCGCGACAACTCGAGTGATAACACTATCGCCTTGCGCGCTGCCATCACCTAACACAGGGATTGCTGAGGTTTTTGAGTCTTTTGCTTTGATAACCTTAAGTACCCCATTGTCCATCTCTACGACTGCGTAACCGTATACTTCAAGGACATTAAGGAAAAAGCTGTAGTATTGCTCTTCGTTAAGAACGTCATAGCTGCGGACATCGATTTTACCGCGTACTGAAGGATCAACAATGATGGTCTTTTCGAGGTTACGACCAACTATGTTGATGAATTCTTGAATATCAGTGCCTTTAAAGCTCGCACTAAATTCGTTTGCCATTGCACCTGGTACGCAGAGTAAACTTCCTGCTAGTAG
>NZ_JADDYG010000824.1:64083-70493 GCF_015163535.1 Vibrio sp. OPT46
CACTATGTTGATGAATTCTTGAATATCAGTGCCTTTAAAGCTCGCACTAAATTCGTTTGCCATTGCACCTGGTACGCAGAGTAAACTTCCTGCTAGTAGCCAAGCACTTTTGCTGAACCAATGTTTCACGTATGTCTCCCTGAACTTACGCCGGTTGCCTAAGTCTTACAATTGGATATAGATATCGTACTGTTGGCCGTCTCGCTCAACAGTTAAATTTAATTCTTGCGGATCGCTCATCACTTGCATCAGTTGTACTGAAGAAGACGGGTCACTTAAATCGATCCCGTTCAGTTGAACCGCAATATCGCCAGGTTGTAGTCCTACATCATTAAATAATGCGGCATCACGACCAGGTGATACTCGATAACCAACAATGTCTCCGTCTTTTTTGACGGGTGAAATGGTGATGTATTTAAAAACGCTTTGTGGATCTTTCGCAATTTCCTCGCGGATTTGCTCTAATTTCTCTCCAACGTCAGACGTCGCTGCTTCTGCTCGCTGAGCTTGCGCCCTGGCTACCTGCGGCGATTCAGATAGCTTCTTATATTCTATACCTTCCATCATTAAGGTCTCGTCTCGACCTTGGTTATCAATGATGACGCGATCCACCAATACCGCTTTTAGTGTCGCACGTGTCCCTTCGATTTCTTCACCCAAACCGTACGTAGCTTGCTTACCTCGGTTAGCAATAACAGCAAGGCTGGTGTTGGCATCACTACTTGCAACCGCACCGACCAGCGTAAGGTTAAGGCGCGTCTTAGGGGCGTCTTTAACAATGGGCTGTTCTACAACTGCCGCTTTTTGCTCAGTGTATTTACCGAATAGGTTGGCATTCTGAAGGGCATTAAAATCTATCGCGTCGCCTTTATTGCTCGCGACAACGCCACTCGCCGATGGACGCCATTGCGGCACTTCCGACGATTGAGGTATGGCTAACCACACAATTTTGCCAAGTATCCATCCGGTTATCGCAATAAACAGACAGGTAAGCAACAAGCTAAGTTTGGCTTGAATGGTATAATGATTGGACTTGATCTGAGCCAGTAGCGGTCTGCTTGATAATCCTGCACTTAGCTCTAAACGTTTCACTGAATGGATTCCTTTATTCTAACGTCCGTCATTTAAGCTATAACGATAGCTATCGACTTTAAATTGCTAAATTTGCAATAAAATTATTACTCAACAAAGAGCAGTGAACTATATCACAAGTTGTCTTTCATACCTTTTTCTTATGCAGTTTTTGCCAACTCCCTTGAAAAAAATACGCCTTGACTCCATCTGTAGGTGAATAATCCATCACTCATTGCCGTATTCGGGCAGTGATTAGATAGCGTAGTGTTCTATGAGTTCCCTAAATGAAGCCGTTAGGCTAGATAAATGGCTATGGGCCGCAAGATTTTACAAAACCCGCTCCATCGCGCGTAACATGGTCGATGGCGGTAAAGTCCACTATAATGGCCAACGAAGCAAGCCGAGTAAAATCGTTGAAGTGGGCGCTGAAGTCAGACTTCGTCAAGGCAACGAAGAAAAAATCGTGATCATCGAACAAATCTCAGATCAACGCCGAGGCGCTCCCATCGCACAAACCTTATATCGCGAAACCAATGAGAGTATCGCGAAACGTGAGGAACACGCGACTCAACGTAAGCTTAATGCCCACAACCCAAGTCCGGAACGCCGCCCAGATAAAAAGCAGCGCCGAGACATCATTAAGTTCAAACACCAATAAAAGCCGGAATTACCAACGAGGAAAGCACTCCATGGCAAATAATGTTTTAAACCGCTACCTATTCGAAGATCTTTCAGTACGTGGCGAGTTGGTACAATTAGATGAAGCGTACCAACGTGTTATCTCCAGCAAGGAATATCCGGCAGCAATAGAGAAACTGCTGGGTGAGCTACTCGTTTCAACTACTCTTTTAACTGCCACTCTTAAGTTCGAAGGTTCGATCACCATCCAGCTACAAGGCGACGGTCCTGTGTCTCTTGCCGTTATCAACGGTGACCATAACCAACGTGTTCGTGGCGTAGCTCGCTGGGAAGGCGATGTTGCCGATGACGCAAATATTCACGATCTAATGGGTAAGGGCTACCTTGTGATCACCATCGAACCGAAAAACGGCGAGCGTTACCAAGGCGTCGTTGGACTAGAAGGTGACACTTTAGCAGAAGTGCTAGAAGGCTACTTTGCAAACTCAGAGCAGTTAAAAACGCGCCTATGGATCCGCACTGGTGAGCATGAAGGCAAAGCACACGCAGCAGGTATGTTGATTCAAGTGATCCCTGACGGCACTGGCTCTCCAGATGATTTCGAACATCTAGAGCAGCTCACTGACACAGTAAAAGATGAAGAATTGTTTGGTTTAGAAGCGAACGAGTTATTGTATCGACTATATAACCAAGACAAAGTACGTCTGTACGAGCCGCAACCTGTCGAGTTCCATTGTGGCTGTTCTCGTGAGCGTAGCGGTGCAGCAATCATCACCGTTGAGAAAGCTGAAATTTATGACATTTTGGCAGAAGTTGGATCAGTTTCTTTACATTGTGATTACTGTGGCACAACTTATACGTTCGACGAATCTGAAGTCACTGAACTGTATGCACAAGCTTCTACAGACAAGAAAACCCTGCATTAATTTACATAGCTTATCAAGCACGTAATTTACCCTACAAAAGGCCAGCTTAATGCTGGCCTTTTTGTGATCAACCCCTCGTAATAACTAGCCTCAAGCGTAATAAAACAACTGCTTAATTTTAAACAATTAATAATGATTTTGCCCTAGCGCAAAGGATTGCGTGCACGATAGACTATTCCCACCAATATGTGACGGGTTACCTAAAACCTTATTGAAATCATGGGTAAATTTTGAGCTATCTCCCTGTTTTCTCCCCGCCCCGTTGCTAGCATGGTGAGCAGATTAAAATTAAAACATTCTTACAAAATCCCTACAAAATCCTTATAAGGAGCACCTATGACCGTTATGGAACATACTAAGGCTGCAACACTTGATCTAACCAAGCACGGACTGCATAACGTAAAAGAGGTTATTCGCAACCCAAGCTACGAAATGTTGTTTGAGGAAGAAACGCGTGAAGACCTAACCGGTTATGAGCGCGGCGTGGTTACTGAACTAGGTGCGGTTGCCGTTGACACTGGCATCTTTACTGGTCGCTCACCAAAAGATAAATACATCGTCAAAGACGCTACGACAGAAGAACATATGTGGTGGACGTCTGATCAAGTGAAAAATGATAACAAGCCAATCACTCCTGAAGTGTGGGACGAGCTAAAAGAACTGGTCACAAACCAGCTTTCTAACAAACGCTTGTTTGTTGTTGACGGTTACTGTGGTGCAAACCCAGATACACGTTTGAGCATTCGTGTTATCACAGAAGTCGCATGGCAAGCGCACTTCGTTAAAAACATGTTTATTCGCCCGACGGAAGAAGAGTTAGCGACATTTGAACCAGACTTCGTAGTAATGAATGGCGCAAAATGCACTAATCCAAAATGGGAAGAGCAAGGCCTGAACTCAGAAAACTTCACCGTATTTAACCTAACTGAGCGCATGCAACTTATCGGTGGTACTTGGTACGGTGGTGAAATGAAGAAAGGTATGTTCGCGATGATGAACTACTTCCTTCCACTAAAAGACATCGCATCAATGCACTGTAGCGCTAACATGGGCAAAGATGGCGATGTAGCGGTATTCTTCGGTCTATCTGGTACGGGTAAAACGACCCTGTCGACTGATCCTAAACGTGCGCTAATTGGTGATGATGAGCACGGCTGGGATGATGACGGTGTCTTCAACTTCGAAGGTGGTTGTTACGCAAAAACCATCAAACTTTCGAAAGAAGCGGAGCCGGACATCTACAACGCAATTCGTCGTGATGCACTGCTAGAAAACGTAACAGTACGTGGCGATGGTTCTATCGACTTTGATGATGGTTCGAAAACAGAAAACACACGTGTTTCTTACCCTATCTACCATATCGATAATATCGTTAAGCCAGTATCAAAAGGCGGTCACGCGAATAAAGTGATCTTCCTATCAGCCGATGCATTTGGCGTACTGCCTCCAGTATCTAAATTGACACCCGAGCAAACTAAGTACCACTTCCTGTCTGGCTTTACCGCCAAACTAGCGGGAACAGAGCGCGGTATTACTGAGCCAACACCAACTTTCTCTGCTTGTTTCGGCGCGGCGTTCCTAACGCTTCACCCAACTAAATACGCAGAAGTACTGGTTAAACGCATGGAAGCAGCAGGCGCTGAGGCTTACCTAGTGAATACTGGTTGGAACGGCACTGGCAAACGTATCTCTATTCAAGATACACGCGGAATTATTGATGCCATTCTTGATGGTTCGATTGAAGAAGCACCAACTAAGCACATTCCAATCTTCAACCTTGAAGTACCAACGTCACTACCAGGTGTGGATCCTAGCATTCTAGACCCTCGCGACACGTACGTTGACCCACTTCAGTGGGAAAGCAAAGCGAAAGATTTAGCAGCGCGCTTTATCAATAACTTTGATAAGTACACAGACAACGCTGAAGGTAAATCTCTGGTTGCGGCTGGTCCTCAGATTGATTAAATCGAGTAACAGCGACGTCGCGTAAACGCAGTGAAAAGTTGGCATTAACTTATCACCTTTACGTAGGCCAAGTTACAAAAATTGCTTCAAGCCCCTCTTTTGAGGGGCTTTTTATTGAATACCACAGAATATTGATACAAGCTAAAGCCTATCTAGTTTTATTTCATAACACACGTAGGTTCTAGCAAAGATGAAAACAGCGCGTCGAGTTCTACTTCTGTTACTGGTTATCTTAGTTGCCATTCCAGCCGCTACGATTGCGCTGCTAACAACATCTTACGCGGACGCAACCTGGCGCTTGCTGTCAAACACCTTTTCTCTTCCCTTCCGGGCCGGAAGCGTGCGTTATGACTTTCCCTATCACCTAACTTTACAACGCGTGAACACCAGCGGAGACGATGCGTCTTACATCGAGCAAGTCGATTTATGGATGAATCCCGATGTTTATCGCGATGGTAAATGGATCGTTGATAGTTTATTGATTGATGGTATGAGCTTGCAGTATGGCGCACCAAAGCTCCCAGCTTTAGAGAACGTATTATTCCATCAAATCGCGCTCAAAAATATTGATTACGCCGACGAGCATTTCTCTGCCAATGGCATTGATCTTCAAATTCAATCACCACAATGGAGTGATCAATTAATACCATATGGCGAAGTTCAATTTGCGGCCGACCAACTCTATTGGAATGGCGAAGCCTTTAATCAAGTTTTAGTCGATATAGACTACAAACCGCAAGACAGTACGCTTTATGGCACCTCTTTTAACTGGCGTAACAGTCAAATATCTGGGCAAGGGGAGCAGTATCCTCAAGGTTGGTCTTTAGTAAATGTGACCATCAACAAGCTGAAACTGAGTAATACGCAGCGCCAATCACTGCTTGCAAAACCTTGGCACGATCTACCATTTAACATTAATCATATTAATAGCTTAGATTTGCTTAACGCCGATATTGAATGGGGCGACTGGCACTGGCAGAACTTGGATCTTTCTGTGGAAAACGCCACACTGCCACTGTCTCTCTGGAAGACAAAAGCTCAAGTGTCATTGCAGGCGGATAGCGTTCGATTCCAGCAGCAAACCGCAATAGAGCCACGTTTGAGTGCCGCTATCGAGCCAGGAGTAATCCAGCTCAACGAGCTCAGCTTAGATTGGCAGCAAGGTCGAGTGCAAGTTTCTGGATTGTTCACGCCAACACAATGGAAGCTCAAAGAAGCCTCTATTCAAGGTCTCAAGTGGGCAACACAGCCAGAAGACAACCTAAATTGGTGGCACGCCGCCACCAGCGAGTTAGAGCATGTTGCAATCGAACGACTCGACATTGAGCGCAGCCAAATTATCCAGCTATCTCACGAACCTTATTGGCAACTTTCCGGTTTAAATATCGAAGGGCAACAGCTTGATATTAAACAGTCGGCTCAACGTTGGGGCCTTTGGCAAGGCGAATTGGAAGTCAGCGTTGTCAACGCTAGCTATGACCAAATACTCACGTCTCACGCAGCACTTGCCATGCAAAGCAAAGATGGCTTTTGGCAATTGACTCGCCTTTTTGCGCCACTCGAGCAAGGCTACGTAGAAGGCATCGGACAAATAGATTTGAGTACCCCGAGCCAACCTTGGGCGCTCAACGTCAATGCTGATGGTATTCCCTTATCGCTCTTCCACGATTATTTTTTACCCGACACACTGGCTATTGATGGTTTTTCCGATCTCAGCCTCGATCTACAAGGGTTATCAGGTGATCGCAACATGCTGGCCTACAGCTTATCGGGTGAAGTGGAAGCCAATCTCCGAGATACCCGCTT
>NZ_JADDYG010000824.1:70584-85166 GCF_015163535.1 Vibrio sp. OPT46
AATTTCAGGAAAAGCCATAAGTGGTAAGGTTTGGGGAACATTTGATATGGCCAACAACCCGCTAAGTGGCATTACTTATCAATTGGAAGAGTCGTGCGGAAACATTGAAGGCGATCTACTAAGTGGCGAAACCCACCGTAATGAGTGCGTGAACGCATCAAAACTGGCCGAGCCTACTGATATTGAGACTCCACAGAAAAATGAACCTTCCATCGAGCAGCCAATCGTAATTGATAACATCAATTTGGAGACTCAAGAGGAAGAGCTTTACGAAGAAGTTATCTAAGAAGATGAAGTACCCGACACGAATTCCGCAGCAGAACAAACCCTCTCACCGACAGAGCAAGAAGGTGAAACAGATAAGCGCCCAGCAGATCAGTCGGCGCTTACCCCATCAGCAACTGAGTAACTGCGAGTAGTTCGGTATCAGCATATAGGTACCGACAAAATCAACAGCTGGCGTGTCACCACTATAAATCACTACGTGAATAACGATGCGTGCTTTGCGTCCCGACTCCAATCGGTCTAGGTCACCACTGATCCCATCCAACGAAGTACTCGCCACGGGGTTTTGTTCGACTGGTTGACGATAGCGAATCGAGCTGTCGGCCAACACAATATCACCGTGCAACCCACGCTCTTTAAGCAGCAGCCACGTCATCCCCCACCCTGTCAGGGTTGCTAAGGTAAAAGCTGACCCGGCGAACATGGTGTTATGCGGATTAAGGTTAGGATTAAGCTGCGCACAGCATTCAAACTGGTAACCCGTGTACTGGTTAATTTTGATCCCCATTTTGTCGCTAATTGGGATTTGTTGCTCCCAGCGCTGTTGAAGCTCAGTACACCATTCAGGGCGACGTAACACATTGGCCATCGGATCCAGTTGCTTCACCATTTGCTGATGGCGCACAGGGCCACGCTCATCGGTCAGCTCGCCTCGACGCTCAAAGCCATTTTTTTCATAAAAGGCGATGGCATCTTCACGGGCATTACACACCAAGCGTTTCGCTCCTTCTTGGCGCGCTAACGACTCTAGTGCAACCAAAACCAGCGAACCCATCCCTTTGCTACGGCGATTATTTTTAACCGCCATATAGCGGATCTGGCCATCATTGTCCGGCGTAATGTATAAACGGCCAATCGCCATAGGACGACCTCGACCATCAACAATCATGCGGTGATGGCTCATTTCGTCGTATTCATCGCGCTCAGAGCCGATCGGCATACGCCATGGCTCACGAAGCAGTTGCCAGCGAAACTGATAATACTTGTTTATCTGATTATCGGTTTTGGGAGTAATGAGTTTGAACATATCAATCCTTTGAAAGCACAACACTAATCAGTGTCGGAAAAATTACTCCAAGCCAATTCCATGAGCTTGGAGTTAAAGCTTAGACTATGGCGCCTGTGTTACCAGATTAGACCTGCAACCAAAACGTCACTGGACCGTCATTCACCAAAGACACTTTCATATCGGCAGCGAAGCGGCCACGCTGTGTGGGTAAGACTTCTTCACACAAGTCAGAAAAGTAATCATACAAGCGCTCTGCATCAACAGGATGCGCACCGCGAGAAAAGCCAGCTCGCGTGCCTTTTTTTGTATCCGCAGGCAGCGTAAATTGAGAAACCACCAGCACTTTACCTTCCACCTGTTTAACGTTTAGGTTCATCTTGCCTTCGTCATCTTCGAACACACGGTAGGTTGTAACACGCTCCATTAAACGCTTTGCTTTAGCTTCATCGTCGTCCTTCTCTACGCCCAATAAGACCAGCAGACCACGATCAATTTCTCCTACGACTTCACCATCCACACGGACGGCTGCTTCACTGACTCGTTGAATTAGCGCTATCACTACTCTCGCTTCCTTCATCTGTTAACTGAGATTCAGCGGTCGAGTGTATCATGTCTAAATCTTCACTCCAGTGCTCTCGCTCACCAAGCGCAGCCGTAACTTCCGCCCCCAATAACACGATCATCCAGCATAAATACACCCAAACAAATAAGATAGGAATCGCCGCTAACGCGCCGTAGATGAGCTGATAAGACGGAAACTGAGTGATGTAGAGTGCAAAGCCTTTTTTACTCAACTCGAACAGTATCGCGGCGACTGCTGCCCCCATGGCACCATGAGCGAGGTGTACTTTTTTATTCGGCACTAGAATATACAAGCCAAGAAAAGCAAAAAAGGACAGCAACAACGGTAGCCAACGCAGAAATAGATTAAACGCACCAGATAATGTCTCATTCTCTAAAATTTGCAGCGAAGTCACGTACGACGTCGCCGCAATACTCGCACCGACCATGATCGGCCCTAACGTGAGTACCATCCAATACATAGAGAATGAAAAGACTAAACGGCGCTTGTCTTTAACTCGCCAAATGTAGTTTAAGTTCTTATCAATGTTGGAAATCAGCATGACCGCTGCGATGAATAAAAACCCACCGCCAACCGCGCTCATTTTGCCCGTATTCGCCACAAATTCCTGTAATGCCGTATGTACAGCTTCTCCAGAAGCTGGCACAAAATTCTCAATAATGTAGCCTTGCAGCACCTCACCAACGTTCGCAAAAACGGGAAATTTCGACAATATTGATAACAATACCGTCAGCATTGGCACGATGGATAACAAGGTAATGTAGGCAAGATAGCCCGCGTTCACATTCACACGGTCATGCGTTAATCGCTTAAGAAGATACTTAAAAAACGCGACGCAACTTGGCAGTAGATTGATTAATCTCGCCTTGTAACTCTCTGATAACTGGTTCATAGTTCATCCCATAATTAGCGCCGAGGACATAAGAATGCCTTATTTATTAGCAATTGTACTATCAATTTTCACTTTAACAGGGTGTCAATCTGCTTATTACTCAGCAATGGAGCAGGTTGGGTATCATAAACGAGATATTATGGTCGACCGCGTCGAAGATGCCAAAGAATCTCAACAAGATGCACAAGAAGAATTCACCAGTGCACTTGAAGCCTTGTCTGCGATCACCAACTTTGATGGTGGTGAGCTAGAAAATGTCTACAACAACATCAATGACAAATACGAAGATAGCGAAAAAGCGGCTCAAGACGTACGTGACCGTATTGCTGCGATTGAAGACGTATCCGGCGCACTGTTTGATGAGTGGCAAGATGAGCTAGAGCTGTACTCGAGTGCGAAACTGCGTCGTTCAAGCGAGCAAAAACTACGTGAAACCAAAGCCTCGTACAAAACCATGCTTAGCGCTATGAAGCGTGCAGAGAAAAAGATGACACCGGTACTGGATACGCTACGTGACAACACGTTGTACTTAAAACACAACCTTAACGCCAGTGCGATTGGTTCTTTGCAAGGTGAGTTCTCTAGCTTAGAGAAAGACATTCAGTTTGCGATCAAACAAATGAACGAAGCGATTGCAGAGTCCGATAAATTCCTACAAAAGCTCAATCAAAAGTAAATGATTTAGACCTCCTCCTAGTGAGGAGGTTTTAGTCGGCGACCTTACCGAGTAAACCGATGACTCTTCGAACAAAGCCTACTCTCTCTGGCACAGTTCCCCATGGTACTTCTATCACTTCATAACCCAACTCAGTATAGACACTCACTAACGACTGATGAATCTCCAATGCTTCTTCAAAGCTGTGCGGACGCACTTCATCTTGTACGTAAATGGATGCTTCAGGTCGACAAGTAAACACCTGACTATGGTACCCAGCGCTTTCGGTTAAGAAAGCTTGGTCAACCTTACAGCCGCCCACTTGTAGGTATGCAATGATGTCGGGGATGGCGCGATCAACAAACGCAACATCATGACAACGCGCATCACTCTTTTGTTTGTCCATCAACCCAAGGCATAACTTGGCAAACTCAGGTAAATTCGTCCACGGCAAAATACCATTTTCTAACTGGCTTTGCTGCTCAATCAAGTCGCGAGACCCTTCAGGAAACGTGGCGTAACCACACGCGTCTAGCGCATTCAGCAGTGTTGTTTTTCCCGCACCAGGCCCACCGGTGATAATAATCGGGTTCATATTCAACTCCAGAAAACAAAAAGCCCCGAGCATAACTCGAGGCTTCTTCTTAATTGAATCGCTTAACGAAAATTATTTCGCGCCACGAGAAGCACGCTTACGGTCGCTTTCCGTTAGGAACTTCTTACGGATACGGATGCTTTCAGGCGTTACTTCTACTAGCTCGTCGTCATCGATGAATTCTAGTGCTTGCTCAAGAGTCATCTTGATTGGCGGAGTAAGAACCTGTGCGTCATCTGTACCTGATGCACGAACGTTGGTTAGCTGCTTACCTTTCAGTGCGTTTACCGTTAGGTCGTTGTCACGGCTGTGAATACCGATAACCATACCTTCGTAAACTTCAACACCGTGACCGATAAATAGACGACCACGCTCTTGAAGGTTGAACAGTGCGTTAGTTAGCGCTTTACCCATCGCGTTCGCGATTAGTACACCGTTTACACGTTGACCGATGTTACCGCCTTTGTGAGGGCCGTAGTGATCAAACGTATGGTAAAGAAGACCTGAACCTGAAGTCAGTGTCATGAATTCCGTTTGGAAACCGATCAGACCACGTGATGGCATAACGAAGTCCATACGCACACGACCTTTACCGTCTGGAGACATGTCTTTCAGCTCACCTTTACGTAGGCCGATGTTCTCCATGATGCCGCCTTGGTGCTCTTCCATTACGTCGATAGTTACCGTTTCGAACGGTTCCATCAACTGACCATCTTCTTCTTTGATGATTACTTCTGGACGAGATACCGCAAGCTCAAAGCCTTCACGACGCATGTTTTCGATCAGGATAGAAAGGTGAAGTTCACCACGACCTGATACGCGGAATTTATCTGGATCGTCTGTTTGCTCAACGCGTAGTGCAACGTTGTGTACCAATTCCTTCTCAAGACGCTCAAGGATGTTACGTGACGTTACGAACTTACCTTCTTTACCCGCGAATGGAGACGTGTTTACTTGGAACGTCATTGTTACTGTTGGTTCATCAACAGACAATGGTGGTAATGCTTCTACTGCGTTTTGTGCACAGATAGTGTCAGAAATTTTCAGCTCGCCAAGACCAGTGATTGCGATGATATCACCCGCGTTAGCTTGTTCCACTTCGTGACGCTCTAGGCCAAGGTAGCCCATTACTGTACCCACTTTACCGTTGCGAGTTTTACCGTCAGCACCAATAATGGTTACCTGCTGGTTTGGTTTAACGCTACCACGAGTTACGCGAGCCACGCCGATAACACCAACGTAAGAGCTGTAGTCTAGCTGAGAAACTTGCATCTGTAGTGGACCATCAAGGTCAACATTTGGCGCGTCAACAACATCAACGATAGTTTGGAATAATGGTTCCATGTTCTCGCCAGTTTCGCCTTCTTCTAGAGAAGCCCAACCGTTAAGTGCTGATGCGTAAACTACTTTAAAGTCTAGCTGGTCATCAGTTGCACCTAGGTTGTCGAATAGATCGAACACTTGGTCCATAACCCAATCAGGACGTGCACCAGGGCGGTCAATCTTGTTGATTACAACGATTGGTTTTAGACCGTGAGCAAACGCTTTTTGTGTTACGAAACGCGTTTGAGGCATTGGACCATCAACAGCGTCAACGATAAGTAGTACAGAGTCTACCATCGACATGATACGCTCAACTTCACCACCGAAGTCCGCGTGTCCCGGAGTATCTACGATGTTGATACGGTAATCGTTCCAGTCGATTGCTGTGTTTTTAGCAAGAATGGTAATACCGCGCTCTTTCTCGATGTCGTTCGAGTCCATGACTCGCTCTTCAGCTTCACCGCGAGACTCAAGCGTGCCTGATTGTTGTAGCAGCTTGTCAACCAACGTCGTTTTACCGTGGTCAACGTGCGCGATGATCGCGATATTTCTTAATTTATCAATCTGTGGAGTAGCCATGGATATTGATTCACTTAGATAGATGAAATGCCCCCACGCTGAGAACGGGTGCTCTCTGGCGACATTTGCTGATTAAAAAAACGGCCATAATGTACCAGATTTTAGCAAAAAGCCTAGAAATATGTGATCTACTCCCGAGCATTTCTGCGATTTTTACGCTTAATGCCCATTTTCTTCCTCAGAACGAATTGATTAAACGCAACTTTATTCTAATCGATGCATAATTCAAATTGACTCTTGCTCAAAAAATGGGCTGAATACGCAATGTACCTGTCACATTATGGTGCAACAATGATTTTTGGCACCATAATAGTGCAAGCAAAGATCATTTTGGTGCAAGCAAGTGCACCAAACTAGCATTCAAAAACACAATTGCTTGAAATTAATGGAATATTTTTTTTGGCACGGTTTTGGCTTTAGTTAAAACAGCATCGATTAATGAAAAGTCAAATTGATTAATCAATGCCAGGTTTCATGAATAATTCATAAATCGAGCTTTTACCGCTTATTAACACTGGAGGTTATCCAAGATGTCAGTAGAAAACGTTCTATCGCTGATCCAAGAAAACGAAGTTAAGTTTGTTGACCTACGCTTCACTGATACAAAAGGTAAAGAGCAGCACATTTCGATCCCTGCTCACCAAATCGACGCAGACTTCTTCGAAGAAGGTAAAATGTTCGATGGTTCATCAGTTGCTGGCTGGAAAGGTATCAACGAATCAGACATGGTAATGATGCCTGACGCATCTTCTGCTGTGCTTGACCCATTCACGGAAGACGCAACACTAAATATCCGTTGTGACATCTTAGAGCCTGCAACAATGCAAGGCTACGACCGTGACCCACGCTCTATCGCAAAACGCGCTGAAGACTTCATGCGTTCTACAGGTGTTGCAGATACTGTACTTATCGGTCCTGAGCCAGAATTCTTCCTATTTGATGACGTGAAGTTCTCGACAGACATGTCAGGCTCTTTCTTCAAGATCGACGATGTAGAAGCAGCATGGAACACAGGTTCTGACTACGAAGAAGGTAACAAAGGTCACCGTCCAGGCGTTAAAGGTGGTTACTTCCCAGTAGCTCCAGTAGATTCATCTCAAGACATCCGTTCTGCTATGTGTCTAGTAATGGAAGAGATGGGTCTTGTTGTTGAAGCGCACCACCACGAAGTGGCAACGGCGGGTCAAAACGAAATCGCAACTCGTTTCAACACGCTAACAACCAAAGCTGACGAAATCCAAATCTACAAGTACGTTGTACACAACGTTGCTCACGCGTTTGGTAAAACAGCGACGTTTATGCCTAAACCACTTGTTGGCGACAACGGCAGCGGTATGCACGTTCACCAGTCTCTAGCAAAAGATGGCGTAAACCTATTTGCTGGTGACAAGTACGGCGGTCTATCTGAAATGGCGCTTTACTACATCGGTGGTATCATCAAACACGCTCGTGCAATCAACGCATTCGCTAACCCATCAACAAACTCGTACAAACGTCTTGTACCAGGCTTCGAAGCACCAGTAATGCTAGCTTACTCAGCGCGTAACCGCTCTGCTTCAATCCGTATCCCAGTGGTACCAAGCCCGAAAGCACGTCGTATCGAAGTTCGTTTCGGTGACCCAGCGGCGAACCCATACCTATGTTTCGCAGCAATGCTTATGGCTGGTCTTGACGGTATCAAGAATAAGATCCACCCAGGCGAAGCGATGGATAAAGACCTTTACGATCTTCCAGCTGAAGAAGCAGCAGAAATCCCAACTGTTGCATACTCACTAAAAGACGCGCTAGCAGAGCTAGATGCTGATCGTGAGTTCTTAACAGCGGGCGGCGTATTCTCTGACGACTTCATCGATTCATACATCGACCTTAAGTCTCAGGACGTAGAGCGTGTAAACATGACAACTCACCCTGTTGAGTTCGAACTTTACTACTCTGTGTAAGGTCGACACTGTGTAAAATGTAAACACAGCAATAAAATATTAGGCTCGCCTCGCAGGCGGGCCTTTTTTGTATTCGCCACTCAAGCTTCGACGTTTAACATGAGGGGATAATAAAAATACGCTTAGAATTTTTCCTTACAGGTCAAAGAGCTAAGCCATTGAAACGTGAAATCATCGAACAAGAGAAGGTGAGCAATGAAAGTTCAGCTTATTCCATCACTGTGTGCACTCAGCGGATTGTTAATCGCCTCTATCGCCTTCGCGCAGGTCGCGTATACGTGGGTAGATGAAAATGGCGTGGTTCACTTTAGTGATACGCCAAACAAAGGAGCAAAAGCGATCGCACTGCCAAACCTTGAAGCCAGCGCACCAGCTCCTGAGGTAGAAAGTACTGAATCGCTCGCACCTCAGACTACGCCATCTACTGCATCACAAAACAAGCCAGAGAAAACAACCGAGAAGCCTCTTCCATTAGAACTTTCAATGCAGACCCCCAAGCACAACGAGACCATCCGCAGCAATCGAGGCATCATCAATATTCAATTAGAAACCAATCGCAAGCTTGGTATCGGTGAGCAATTGCAATTGTTACTCGATGGAAAACCTTATGGTGCACCACAAAACCATATAGTGTGGCAGTTAAACAATATTGACCGAGGCACTCACACACTTGCTGTGCACGCGAAAAGAAGCGGCAAGCTTATTGCATCTACTAGCCCTATAACGGTGCATTTACATAGAGCAAGTGTTAAGCCGACCGTAAAAGGGGCAAAATAGAATATCTGGTGAAAAAAATCACATCACAGCGATGCTTTTCACTTTTTCTTCTAAGATTTATTCGCCATACTTAACGTTCAATTGCACCATTATTGTGCATCGCACAATCTTAAAGCAAAACAAGGACGTAATGTGGATACCAGTCTTCCTAGTGCCATTCTCAACAATATGGTGACAGCAACGCTGATTCTTGATGATGGATTGGCCATCCGTTATGCCAATCCGGCTGCCGAATTGCTGTTTTCTCAAAGCGCCAAACGAATTATTGAACAATCACTTTCTCAATTGATTCAGCATGCGTCGCTGGATCTCGCGCTGCTCACTCAACCGTTGCAAAGTGGCCAAAGCATCACCGACAGTGACGTCACTTTCGTTGTTGATGGCCGCCCTTTAATGCTAGAGGTGACGGTTAGCCCTATCACTTGGCAAAAGCAGTTGATGCTTCTGGTCGAGATGCGCAAAATTGATCAGCAGCGCCGACTCTCTCAAGAACTGAACCAACACGCCCAACAACAAGCAGCGAAGCTGTTAGTCCGAGGGCTTGCACATGAGATTAAAAATCCGCTTGGCGGCTTACGCGGTGCGGCGCAATTGCTAGAAAAAATGCTGCCAGAGCCCTCTCTCACCGAATATACACACATCATCATTGAGCAAGCAGACCGTTTAAGGGCGCTCGTGGATCGATTACTAGGACCGCAGAAGCCAGGTAAGAAGACACAAGAGAATCTGCACCAAATTCTTGAAAAGGTTCGCCAGCTGGTTGAATTAGAGTCACAACGCTCAATCATCATTGAACGAGATTATGACCCAAGCTTGCCAGAGATTTTGATGGATACAGACCAAATCGAACAGGCAATGCTTAATATCGTCAGCAACGCCGCACAAATTCTTAGCCATCAAGAACACGGGAAAATAACCATTCGCACCAGAACGGTGCATCAAGCCAATATTCACGGCAAACGCTGTAAACTCGCTGCTCGTGTCGAAATCACAGACAACGGCCCAGGTATTCCACCGGAACTACAAGACACGCTGTTCTATCCCATGGTCAGTGGCCGCGAGGGAGGAACTGGATTAGGGCTATCTATTTCGCAAAATTTGATCGACCAGCACAATGGAAAAATAGACGTAGAAAGCTGGCCTGGTCACACAACATTTACTATTTATCTGCCGATCTGATTGCGCTAATGGACTTCAAGTCGCGTCAGTTTTTCGGTTTGCTGCAAGGATTACTACATGAGTAAAGGATATGTTTGGGTCGTTGATGACGACAGTTCAATTCGCTGGGTAATGGAGAAAACGCTCTCCTCTGCCAACATCAAATGTGAAACCTATGCCGATGGAGAAAGCGTGTTAATGGCGCTCGAACGCGAAGTGCCGGATGTTCTAGTATCAGACATTCGCATGCCAGGTATTGATGGGTTGGAGCTACTAAAGCAAGTACAGCGCGATTACCCAGACCTTCCCGTGATTATCATGACCGCGCATTCAGATTTAGATGCGGCAGTGAATGCGTACCAAAAAGGTGCTTTTGAATATTTACCAAAACCTTTTGATATTGATGAAACTTTAACTCTGGTTGAACGAGCCATTGCACACAGCCACGAAAACAAACGCGAGCAGCTCTCTCCAGAAGACATTCCAGCAGAAACGCCTGAAATTATCGGTGAAGCACCAGCGATGCAAGAGGTGTTTCGCGCCATTGGTCGTCTTTCTCGCTCCTCTATTTCAGTCTTGATTAACGGTGAATCGGGCACGGGTAAAGAACTCGTTGCTCATGCACTGCACCGTCACAGTCCACGTGCTAACAAACCTTTCATTGCGCTCAATATGGCGGCGATTCCCAAAGACTTGATTGAATCAGAACTGTTTGGCCACGAAAAAGGCGCGTTTACGGGAGCAAACAATGTTCGTCAAGGACGATTCGAACAAGCCAATGGCGGCACTCTATTTTTAGACGAAATCGGCGACATGCCATTAGACATTCAAACTCGTTTACTACGCGTTCTAGCTGACGGGCAGTTTTATCGAGTGGGCGGTCACTCTCCGATCAGTGTCGATGTACGAATTGTCGCGGCAACACACCAGAACTTAGAAAAGCTGGTGCACGAAGGTGACTTTCGTGAGGACCTATTTCATCGCTTAAACGTGATTCGCGTTCAGATCCCGGCACTGCGTGAGCGTAAGCAAGACATTGAAAAGCTTACACAGCATTTTCTTATCCGTGCAGCTGATGAGCTTGGTGTGGAAACAAAAACTCTCCACCCGTCAACCGTAGAGATTCTTAACCGCCTTGATTGGCCTGGCAACGTGCGTCAATTAGAGAATATTTGCCGTTGGTTAACCGTTATGGCCAGTGGTAGCGAGGTGTTACCAAATGACTTGCCAAGCGAACTACTCGAAGAGAAAAAATCCATTTCAGACTCTGCACATGGTAGTTGGCAAGAACAATTGGCGGATTGGGCACGGCATTCACTCGCAGCAGGAGATAAAGAACTACTTTCTTACGCTTTACCAGAATTTGAACGCATTTTATTAGAAGCAGCCTTAGAGCACACTAAAGGTCATAAGCAAGATGCCGCTAAAGTATTAGGCTGGGGGCGAAATACACTCACCAGAAAATTAAAAGAATTGTACTGACAATCACTTACGTGGTGCGTTAACAACGAGCGTCGTTTGTCACTCGATATTAATAAAAACATCAGTACAATTGTGGCGCACCACCATCTATGTGATTAGGCGATGTCTACTGCTACGACTCAAATTACACTGCGTACTGCTGTTCTGATTCCATTTGTCATGATCTTCTTACTGGCGATCGGTGTCATTGTCTACGTCCAAAAACAAAGTTACGAAGAAGTGGTCACGGATATCAGTGACAAGCAACTTTCCGTGTTAACCGAAAGTGTCCACGACCACCTCAATAGCTATCTACGTAAGCCTTTTACTGCGGTTATGGCTCTCGCGCACAACGTCAGCTATCACAACCTTTATCGCCCTCACGATACCTCAGACATTCAAAACTACCTGCTGAGTGCATTCAAAAATCTTTACCAATCGATACCGCAGTTGGATGTAATCGCATTTGGTTCAGAAAACGGCGACTTTGCAGGCTTTCGCCGCGAGCTTTCCGACGATTACACCTTAATGGTGCAAGATCGCTACACCGATGGTGATCTGGTTATTTATGGAACCAACCATGTGAGTAACAACATTCGAACGGTTATCTCCCAATACGATCCTCGCACTCGCCCATGGTATAAGCCCGTTGCAGAGAGCCAAAACGCCACTTGGTCTGAAATTTATACCAACGCTGATGAACGCCAGGATATTACGCTATCAGCCATGACGCCGGTGTACAAACACGACCAATTTGCTGGTGTTTTGGTGACAGACATTCGTATCAATACATTCAACGAGTTCCTGCGCGAGTTAAAATACAACACTAAAGCGTCGGTCTACATCATGGACCCAGATCATCGTTTAATCGCTCACTCAGGCCCGGGAAGCGTCATCTCATGGGGCACAAAATTTTCGGATAAAGGGCAGCGTTTGCTTGCCGCTGAAAACGCAGACCCGATCATCAAAATCAGTGCGAGCCGAGTCCGGTCTTTCGATCTCAACAACACGAAGCAACCTTATACTTTTTCATTTGAACATGATGGCCAACGTATTTTCAGTCGGCTAACCCCGTATCGAGACCAAGACGGCTTAACATGGTTTATCGGCACCTCCATTTCGGAGTCTGAGCTTCTCGGCCTGTTACCGAAAAGCCAGCAAGAGAGCTGGCTCGTTGGCATTATTGTAAGCCTATTTGGGATCGTCATCAGTTGGATCATTTTCAACCGAGTTACCAGACCAATTAACGCGACGGCCGCCGCCGCTCAGCACCTGGCAAATGGGGATTGGGATAGCGGCATGCCAAAGCCTGGTTATGTGTATGAGACAACCGTACTGGTTCATGCTTTTAATGAAATGGCGAACAATCTAAGAGCGTCATTCAAAGCATTGCGTGAACAGTTGGTTTATGACTCTCTGACACGCTTATATAGTCGTCAGGGTTTGGTCGAAATCTGTGAAAATCAGTCTCATCTTTGTCACGGCAGTTTATTTTTACTTGGTATCAACAAATTTAGAGATATCAACGACAGTGTGGGTCATCACAACGGCGACCAGTTGTTGGTCAGCATCGCTGAAAGGCTAAAACAGCAGTTTCGTGACAACGCATTATTGGCTCGGATTGGTGGTGATGAGTTCGCGGTGTTTCTCTCAAATGTCGACACTGAAACCAAAATTAAACAAACCGAACGTCGATTACAGCAACTCTTTTCCACCCCATTTATGGTGGAAGGCGAGAATGTAGTGATGAAGATTTCACTTGGTATTGTACAAACCCAGCCAAACGAAACCATGCCTTTATGGTTACGCAACGCCAGCATCGCATTAAGTTACGCTAAACAAGACTCACTGACTGGTGTTTGTCACTACAGCCCAGAACTAGCGAGCGCTTCAAAGTTTCGTACGCAAATGCTGACCAAGATCCAAACTGGCATTGAAAACCGAGAGTTTATTCCTCATTACCAACCGATTGTGGATCTCGTCAGTGGCACAGTGTGTGGCGCCGAAGCACTGGCGCGTTGGCATAGCGACTCAGGTATGGTGTCACCATTAGATTTTATTCCAATCGCGGAAGAAAGCGGCATGATCAAAGCCATCGGCCAACAGATTCTGTTACAAGCTTGTCGCGACACTTACCAAGCGATCGAAAGCAAACAGTGGCCGTCGGACTTCCAACTGCATGTGAATATCTCCGTTAATCAACTATCTTGCCCAAGTTTTGTCGATACGGTGATAAGCGTATTGGATATCACGAAATTACCAGCAAGTAACCTCACACTAGAGATCACAGAATCACGCATCATTGATAGCGCACCGACAACACTAGAAAATATGACTAAACTGCGTGAAATGGGTATTGGTATCGCGATAGATGACTTTGGCACCGGCTACTCATCACTGGGTTACCTCCACTCTCTGCCGTTTACCTGCTTGAAGATTGATCGCACCTTCATCAATCAACTCACACAAGAAAACTTAAACAGTTCAGTCGTCGCTGCCGTCATCAATATCACAGCAGGTCTCAAAACTAATGTCGTCGCGGAAGGTGTCGAGGATAGCAATCAAGCACAATTACTGCGCTCTTTAGGCTGTAATCAGGTGCAAGGCTTCTATTACAGCCACCCTATGCCACTAGAAGAATGGCCAACACATTTGGTGAACATGAAGTAGAAAAGAGCGAGAATCGTTGATTTCCTAGTCATCCTCTACTGACAATCTACCCAACTGTTATTTATACTTAACTGCAAATCTTACCCATGTATTGTCACAGATGATGTTTGGGCCCTGTTCCAGTTCATAACTATCCGGATCGACAAAATGATAACAAAGAACCTTCCTCTTACTGATTTGCACCGTCACCTCGACGGTAACATTCGTACTAAAACGATTCTTGAGCTAGGCCAAAAGTTTGGCATTGCCCTACCAGCGTACGATATTGAGTCTCTCACTCCTCACGTTCAAATTGTCGAAGCGGAACCCTCTCTTGTTGCTTTCCTTTCTAAGCTCGACTGGGGTGTTGCTGTACTGGGCGATCTAGATGCATGTCGTCGTGTCGCGTACGAAAACGTAGAAGACGCGCTAAACGCACAAATCGATTACGCAGAGCTGCGTTTCTCTCCTTACTACATGGCGATGAAACACAAACTACCAGTAGCGGGGGTTGTTGAAGCCGTCGTGGACGGTGTGCAAGCGGGTATGCGCGATTTTGGCGTGAAAGCCAACCTGATCGGTATCATGAGTCGCACATTTGGCACTGACGCATGTCAACAAGAACTGGACGGCATTCTGAGCCAGAAAGATCACATCGTTGCCGTCGACCTTGCGG